>NZ_JBIXJN010000031.1:0-58606 GCF_052871115.1 Rhizobium sp. LARHSG275
GCCTTCCTATACGCCGTTGCCGCATCCCGAACTCTATTGCGGCGTCGTCGCACTGAACAACAATCAGGCGGTCATACTCTCGAGCTTCGTCGCTCCTGTCCCCAATGCCGTCATGAACTGCATACCGGAGCAAATCTTTTTCGTGAAGATGGGCTACCAGCCGGTCGGAAGCACAGTGGCTTACGACGAGAGCAACGCCGCCTGCTGCGATTTCACCACCAACGATTTGCTAGAGCACCGCGCCCCTTTCCAGTGCCCTTTTGCATCAAGTGCGGCTCATTCGGCCAAGAAGTACTTGCGGCCTTGGCGCTTACGCTCTGCTGTCTCTTCAGGAGCAACACGACATGTGTGCCATCGTCGTCAACTTTGTCCGCTTCGTGACACGCCTTAGGATTCTTCGGTCCGGTATTTTTGTCCCTCTAAGTGTTTGCCCACTATCTCCACGACAGGGCCATGATTCCGTCGGGCTTAAGAAAAACTGCGAACTTTGCGCAATCGGGCCGCGAGCTGCAATGTCTTGAAATGACGGCCAGCGGCCTAATGGCAAAGCAGATCTGCGCTCGCCTGTCGATTTCCGTGAGTGCGGTGCAGCTCTATCTCGCTTCCGCACGCCGGAAGCTCACCGTCGCCACGACGAGTGAAGCGGTCGCCCGGCTCTTGAATTGATATGAGCATGCGGCCGGAGAATCTTCTGCGAGTAGTTCGGTGACGAGTGTTAGTCTGGTCGGGACTGGCGCGGGCATCGATTTCTTCATGTTGGTCGCGCATCGCGCCGGCAATGCCACAATCACGGCCGCCATCGATCGCATCGTGGTGACTGCTGATTTCCTGTACCCTGGTCTATAGTCTAGCGCAAGAAAGCCGCCTCAGGGATAGGGCCGGCGACGGCATCGCAGTGCTTTCGATCGCGCGCGCCATCTCCTTGCATGTCGAGATAATCGATATTCCTTCTTGATTTGGCCACGGCGCGCTTCGTAACGCTCAGATGCTCGGTGCTCGGTCTTTTCCGCCCATTCCATGGACTTCAGGATGCGGCGATCATCTCTTGCTCAGCGACTTCCCATTCCGCGAAAGCTTTCATCGGGGATGTCACGTTGTTTCATCGACGTCTGGACAAGGCGCTTGTTAGAGGCGTTCATCCCCCGCAACTATCTCGCCAACCGTTAAGCCGCAGACACATGATCACGCCTACACTTCCATTGCGGTGTTATGTTGTATTGGTCATCACCTTCGAGGTGAGAATCTAATCTATCCACCTACTTTGTCGGGTGGTCTAGCAAGAGGGGAATCTCATCGGGCTGCTCGACAGGTTGGTACGCGAACATAATCGCTGCAAACTTTCCCACGGGCCAACTACCGATCTTGAGACAAAGTCTGCGATAGTTGTATGAATACATGAACGAACTATACGTTTCTGTTTTTTTCGAAGAAAACCAAAATACAGAATCGCATTCGAGCGTAGCACTCATGTATATCAAAAAATATATTATTGTTGTATATTGATCTACGCCAAGGTGCCGTCTAGATGTGGCACACGAGAGGCCGGAGTGTGCCCCGGGTAGCGACAAGAGGCCTAAATGACACGACCTAACACCCCGACGCCAGAATTGAAGTGCCAGAAATGAAGGTCGGCCCCCTACTTGGGAACGTGACCGCGACCTCCGGTCAATGGCATTTAAAGCCAGCGGCGACAGCATGCCATAGCAGCCGACCGCGGCTGTAATGGACGTCGGCTATCTCGATCGTGCCGAAACGCGTGCTCTTTCGATCGAGAACCGAAAATATTTGACGTCCTACACCGAGAGGAAAACTATCAATTGCCTTGCTGTAAGAACGCACTCCGACGTGGTGGGCCTGATACAAATTTTTCTACTGAACCAGAGCCTGCGAAGGCGGACATTGCTTACGATGATATTCTGCAATTGCTCTACGCTCATTGCCGTGTGCCGGAGCAACAGTGGATTCACAAGGGTAACTCGGCCGCCGTGGAGCTCGTGATATAGCACAAAATTGAGAGCCAGCCCAACGGGGGCAGATGCGGACTTTCGTTGCGGTGAGGATCGCGCGACCCGAAGCGAAGGATGAGAGATGGCCGGATTCTTGAGAAAACTGCTGCCGAAACGGTTCCGGAAGGACGGCATCACCATTCCGGTCGTCCGGCTGCAAGGGGCGATTATCAGCGGCGGCGGCCAGTTCCGGCCGACCCTCAATCTCGCCAATGTCTCTCCGGTTCTGGAAAAGGCCTTCGCCATGAAGGACGCGCCGGCGGTCGCCATCTCCATCAATTCGCCGGGCGGCTCGCCCGTCCAGTCGCGCCTGATCTTCACCCGCATTCGCGAGCTTGCCCGCGAGAAACAGAAGAAGGTTCTGGTCTTCGTCGAAGATGTCGCCGCCTCCGGCGGTTACATGATCGCGCTTGCCGGCGACGAGATCATTGCCGACGCCACCTCCATCGTCGGCTCGATCGGAGTCGTCTCCGGCGGTTTCGGCTTTCCCGAACTCTTGAAGAAGATCGGCGTCGAGCGGCGCGTCTATACGGCCGGCGAAAACAAGGTGATCCTCGATCCTTTCCAGCCGGAAAAGGAAAAGGATATCGAATACCTGAAGAGCCTGCAGCTCCAAATCCATCAGGTCTTCATATCCATGGTGTGCGAGCGTCGCGCCGGCAAGCTGAGGGACGATGCGGCGGTGTTTTCCGGCCTGTTCTGGAGCGGCACGCGCGGCCTGGAGCTCGGCCTCATCGATGGCCTCGGCGACATGCGCCAGGAATTGAAGAGGCGCTACGGCCAGAAGACCAAGCTGGAGCTCGTTACCGCCGGCCGCGGCCTGTTCGGCCGCCGAATTCCGGGCGTGTCGCCTGTTTCACTCGAGGGCGCGGCGTCCGGTCTTACGATGGGGCTTGTGGAAGCGGCTGAAGAAAGAGCATTGTGGAGCCGTTTCGGGCTTTGAAGGCTTGCGGTGCCGGTCCATGGTGGTGGACGCCACACATAGGCGCGATTGACATCGCCCCTTGGTTCTTATGGATTGTCGTCGGCACTGTAAAGTTATCAGCGGATTGATGCAGCGATAGCTGGCCGGGACGGCTGTCAGGCTGCGGCGACACACGCGATTTTGTTCCAGATTTGCATGGCGGCGTTACGCAGGTCGTCTCGATGTTGAGCCGATGACGGCGTATTACGGGGAAAGTGGAACGGGTTGGCAATCGGATCATGGATGGAAACGAACCGCTGAAGCTGGCGTGCCGACTTGAAGCGTTTCATGGTCCTTTCGCGTCGTCGGGTCGGCTGGTGCGAATTTCCCGATCGATTATTGAGGCCTTTATTCGACCAGTGTTCACACCGGGCATGAGGTCGCGCCTGGCGGCATCATAGGACCCGGAGCTTGTCGGTGATCAGGTGGTGTCCACCTTTGAGCCTTCGGCAACTTACGCATCAGACGCTTTGCCGCCTTGGCTTTGGGCGGCTTTGCACCAGTACTTCGAGGACGAAGCCGTCCTGATCGACGGCACGCCAGAGCCACTGCTTCTCGCCATTGATGGCCACCACACATTCGTCGAGATGCCATTTGTCGCCCAGGCAGCCGGCTGAGCGTCGCTTGATCTGCCGGGCGAAATGCCGTCCGAATTTCTCCGCCCAGCTTCGAATGGTCTGATGCGTGACGATGATGCCGCGGGCCGCCAGCATGTCCTCAACCATGCGCAGGCTGAGCGGAAAGCGAAAGTAGAGCCAGACCGCGTGCGCAATGATCTCAGCAGTAAAGCGGTGGCGACGATAAAGCGGGTCACGAGCAACTTATGACATGGCACATGTACGCACATCTTCATCAGCCGTCGGTTAGCTTTACGGTGCCCTTGATGCAAATGCTGGGATGAAAAGCCGCTTTGTGGTCTAGCGAAATTGGATAGCTATGGTTTACCCGGAGGCACTGTTTCGGGTTGACGTTCACGCGAACAAACGTGGTTTTCAGACGCGACGACATGTGCATCACGGCCGCGGAAACCAACAAGGCTGCGAGGCATATCTTCGCTCGTTTGCGACGATGAAACAATCTCGCAGGTGTTGCACCTTGCCAAGCGCATGCAGACACCCGTGTCGCAAAGCGGACAAAGCTGTCGCACTCTGGACCCCATGGCAAAGTGGAGTCGTCCGAAATCCCCGACTTAATCACCACTCAATCGGCTTGGCACGACGAGTGCTAGGACCGACCCAGACACAAAAACTACATTCGATCGGAGCCAGGGAACAGCATGAATATCGTCGCCATTTCCAGATTACTTGCAACGGTGGCAGCTTATGTGTTGGCGCCCACACCCTTCGACGGCTTCGCCCATCCGGTCGATGCCAACCTGGCAATAAACAGGCCGGACGAGACGTCTTGGCGTTTGCTAGCTCATGTTGCTACCCCGGTCGCGCCCGGCAAGATTTTATTCGAAACATGGGCTTCGAACGAAGACACATTTACCCCGCACCCGGTGTTTCCGGGCGCCAAGGGTGACTCACCCTGTAACCCATCGGGCGCGGTCGTTGGAGCGGCGGAAATCGCCACCCCCGTGGCCAGCCCAAAAATACTGAGTGTTCCAGCCCTCCAGCAGCCGGCTCGGACGCGTCGTGCCCCGCATGTGTCGCCCGACGGGAGCGAAGAAGTTCGCCGCAACCAGACGACTTTCGATTACATCGTCTGCAACCAGCTCTTTACCAAGGCCGGTCTGCGATCCTTCTATAATGCCGGCCGGCCGATCTCATTTCCTGTCGGCGCCATGGAAGTCAAGACAAATTGGGTACCCGCCGATGAGGTCGATAGCTCCGATTATTATGTCAGCGAGGCAGCTGACGGGAAGAAATACGCTCTAACCGCCATGCATATCATTAGTAAGGTGCTGCCCAACTGGACCTGGGCAACCTTCGAGCACGAGAACAATCCAGGCCGTTGCGATTATACCGGATGCCATGATGCCTATGGTGCGGTTGTCGCCGACGTGGAGGCGAATGAGGTCCTTGATCGGCGCTACAGCGACTGTGCAAAGAACGACGCGCTGAAAGCCATGCTGAGCTCTGCGGGCCTTTCACCCGTGTGGGAACATTACTGCCTGAAGGGCAGCCAGATCGACTTCGTCACGGCGACCGGCTTGCCAACGCATCTTGGCAATTCGGTAACGGAGGCCGGATTCACCGACACTTCGTCCTGCATCACCTGCCACGCGCGTGCCGCCGTCAACGCAAAGGGAATAATGACGACGCCAGCAGGATTCGTCGATCCGCCGATCCCGGCGCTCTGTCCCAATCCATCCCGTTCCTGCAGTCCGAATGGCGCGCCGGATCCGAATTGGTTCTGGACCAATCCCGGCAAGCTCGACCAGGCCGCCGTTGCCATGCAGACGGATTTCATCTGGTCAATTGCCCGATTTGCAATCGGCGACTAATACCGGCCCTGCCACGAGAAAGTGAACCAATCCCAAACGTCGGGCCACGGGAGGCTGGAGTTTTCCGGCTTCATTCACGGAGTGGGCTGGTTGCGCCTCCCGATTCATCAGTAGGATCGGCACCCTTATTGCCGATGGCACCATGAGGCCTCTCGTCATTGTAACATCTACGCCAACCCACCATCTTTTGGCGGGCATGCGCAAGTGTCAGGAACTAATGCTGGATCAGACCAACGGCTCGGAAGCGATCGCTAAATGCTTCAACGAATGCACTATTAGGTCGGCTTGCCTGGACGGGAGAAGTCCAAGGCCATCCCTTGGCATAGGCAAAACGTCGAGATCACGTGACACAAATTCCGTCCCCTGTTCGACACGGATCTTCCTCGGATAGCCGCCGGTCGGGCACAACCATTCAAGGTTTGCCCGACATCTTCACCTTGATAGCTGTGGCGCCGATCAAGCACGGGTGAATGGCGGGAGCCGGCGGCGACACTTGCGGCGAAAGGCTCACCGGCTCGGAAGGAACGACCTCAGGCTTTGGATCGACCGAAGGCACGATGGGTGCAGCAACCACGCCCGCCGGCAGCGCGGCAAGCTGCGCATCGGCAACCGAACTCGGAAACAGCGCCTTCAGCGAATCCTGGGTCACGACGCCGGAAGGCGTGAGCCCATGAGCCCGCTGAAACCCCTTGAGCGCGGCGACGGATTTCAATCCCCAGATCCCTGGCGCGCCGGCGTCGAAACCGTGATCGGCAAGCGCCTTCTGGACGTCACGAACCGGCCCGATTTCGGCGTAGGCCTGCCCTGTCGAGATCGCGCACAACATGCACTCCATCGCCAATGTCGAGAATTTCGCTTGCAGCGTCACGTCACTCGTACCCCGAGACGGGTGACTATACACCGCTGGGTTGACGCGCCACTGCTCTTGGCCCTCCCGCAGCACAGGTCACTACAACTTTTCTATTCTGTTGGCGCAAAGTCCAAAAAAGTCGTTATCAGCTTCGGCGTTCAGATTCATTGTCAATCAGTACCGAACATTGGGTCTGACGCATTTGATGACGATTTCTTTCACATTGCGCCGATCAATCGTGCCTGAAGAAGATCTTACTTGCGCGCTGATGAAACTGACGAACAACTGCAATTTCAGCTAGGTGGGCGAAAAAACTTAATCGGGGGGAAGAACGTGTGTCGTGAAGCCGACAAAGGTGACGATGTCGTAAGTTGATTGTCGTCAACGCCATCCCAACCGAAAACGCTGTTGGCTAGTCCTGGTGAGATCATGGATGATGATTAAGCGCCACGCCGAGGGATCCCGTGCACCAGAAGGGGTAAGTGCCGTGCTGTTCCGCCTCGGTTAAAAATACTCCGACCTCATCCTTGCAGGGATGACGTCCTAGGCAGTGGTGTCGCTAGGATTTTGATGCTTCAAAGATACGAAGGACCGCGGCCGCTCTAGGAGTTTTAGACAAAATTTGAAACACTCGTCGCGCTGAAGTCGTTTCACAGCTGCCATAAGGAGGGTGCCTGCAGCAGCTCGCCGAGGTACAGGACGCGCTCAATGGGAAGCCGTTCAACGCTCTTGCAGTGCATAGGGCCATCCAGGCTTCAGACTCAGCGGGGCTGGACGCTTCCGCCTACTCGGCTGGCGCGAATGAATTGGCTAGCGCCCGAAGTCACTCGTCCCACCCTTGCTCTGAAGAGACGCGTGCGCGTCAGCTTGCCGACCGTGATGATGGAACCCAGCCACGCGATCATCGCAGCACGGTGATCAACGAGCGATCTCACCGCATTTATTCCTCCACCAATCGCAACACTGACGGCGTGGAACGTCTTGAGGTCGACTTGCACCATCGGGCCACGCGGCGTGTGTATGGTGAGGGTACTGATATCGACGTCAATAGCGGATTTGTGTACGTCGTGGATTGCGTCAGTCATTTATTGAAGCGCTGTACCGAGTCTTTCCTCAGCATGCTTATGTCTCCTAGGGTAAGGTGTCATGGTTGACCTTGACTGTTCGCTGCTTGTGTCGCTTAAGCGGGCAATCGGTTTAGCGCTATATTTAGCTTTTCGGACACTACTATCGAACAAGCTCCTCTTTAGTCTAGGCATGGTGGCCGGTTGCCAAGTAGCTGCTATGGCATTTCGGCCTTTTTGACTTTCGGACTATTCCGTTCGAAGGGCGAGAGATGCACAGCACGATGAAGTAGAAGTTCATGGGCAGGGCGACAAGGAAGGGCGAAGGAGGTATCCACGATCGCCCGGAGATTGATGTAATCGGGGCGCCTCACACAACCGTCCGAGCAGACTCGTGTAGGATGCTCTGGGACAAGCTCACCCAACACGCGCCTATGACCAAGATCATCTATCGCGGGATACGTTTTACCACCCCCCAAGTGGAGCAGCTTTTCCGACGTCCGGCGAATGATGTCCTGCTAAATTTCAAGGTCCAGGATCTCGGTGATGAGTAGCATTGGGGTGAGCGTCTCCAAGGGTCTGGACCGGCGACGCGGGAGTCGGTATTTGCAGAGGCAAGTAGCATTGGCGAAATCTCGCCGAGACATTATCGCAGATAGAAGGCTTCCTTAAAGTGAAAAAAGTCCAGCGCAGCTTTGCCGTCGAGTACAAATCAGATCGGCGAAAACTCAATTCCAAACCGAACTCGATTTGGGGAGACACCGATCTGAAGTCCGTTGCTCAAGATCTGCAGGATGAGGCAATGCCATTTATGGCATTAACTCCGCAGGCAAGAAGCAGTGAGATGCTTGTATCCGGAGAAGAACAGGCCGGGCCGTTATTGACACTGCCGGTCGGGCGGGAGACAAATGCATCGGCTTTACAGGAGACCACAATGGCCGACGAAAACGCTACGATGATCAATGCTGACACGCCGGCCGCCGCGGCGCCCGATGTGCCGAAAAAAACGCGCAAACCTCGCGCCAAGAAGGCTGTGCCTGAAACGGCCGCAGTAGCCGTTTCTCTGCAGCCGGCTGTGGCCTCGAATGCCACCGCCGGAAAGCAGAGGAGAGGACGCAAAGCAAAGTCGGACGAAGGTGCGACAAGCGCCAGGCGTGCGCCTATCAAACGTGCTCCGAGGGCGGTGCAGGCAGCGACCGTACCGTCGGTGGCTGCAGTTGATGAGTTTGCCGATCTTCTGCAGCTCGAAGAGGAAAATCAACGACTGCGCAAGCTGCTGGCGGAGAAGCTCCGCGCTGAAAATGCCGATTTGCGAAAGCGACTCAACCTCGAGATGTAGAAGGCGGCCAAGCGATGGCCGCATTCTTGTGCTGGTAGAAGTGAAGATTTGGCGGCGGTTCGTTCTGCCGCCAACGTTTTTGCTCGCTGTTTGCATGCGCAGCAGAATCCGAGGTCGATTAATATGGCGTCCCCATGGAAACTTCTTACTGGGCTGGTGTCTCGTCGACGCGAGCAGAAGGGCTCGACCGATGATGTGAAGCCGGACGTATTGGCCATCGCGGAGCCGGCTGAAACAGCAACCAAAGACGAGTTGGGCACCACAGACCGTTCGGCCGACGAAAAGCCAGTTTTTGCAAGTCATTCCGCCGTGGCGTCAGTCGACCAGGATCATCCCGACAAAGCGGCAAGCGCTGTTGATGATCGCGCAGGCATCGAAGACGCAAAGTCGGCGGAAGCGGCTGATGCGGCTTTGCCCGATGTGGCCAATACAGCCGCGCGTGCCGCACCGAAGATCTCTCGAGTTGGCGGTGGTCAAACGCGAAAGCGCAGCATGCGGCGCACGAAAGTGGAAGAGATCGCGGTTGTTCTCCCACCGTCTCTGACTGTTTCTGCCACTTTTGAAGAGGCAATCAATCTTGATGAAGAGATTAGGCTGCTCCGGGATCAGCTGGCGCGCAAGCTTCAAATACAGAACACACAATTAAAGAGGATGCTGCAGCGCTTTGAGCGGTGAACGCGTCCATTAGATCCGGGGCCGGCATATTCGTGGCTACATGGACCCGAACGGTTGGAGAGGCGTCCCACCATTCCTCAACTGCTGTTAAGATCCGGTTTGGCTCTCTCCGCAGCGACTCCCAATTTTCCAGATGGCGTGCGAGATAAGCCAAATCAAGGCCGGGCGCGGCAACGACCGGATTCAGCCCGGCAATTGAAAGAGAACGCGGATTCCCCGACTTCGTCGTTGGTCAGATATTGACTCTCGACCGGCCCAAAGACGAATGTCATGGAATCCGCGGCTCTTTGAGGCGCATCGCTGCCGACTCTTCGATAAATTCACGATAGACCGAGCCGCTTCCGTTCGCTTAGCGCTATGGCCGGGAAGCACTCGGCATCCCAATAAGGATGTCGGATCTGTTGTTCGAGAACCCCATAAAGCCCAAATAAACGTTGTGGAAGAGCGAAGTACCTCATGAAAGTCACAGCCCGAGCTCCGCACGATCAGATTGACGATCACACTTGCTTGCTTACGGACGGTCCGCTCCAATTCTGTACCCCTCGGGGAGAACTGCGTATCCGAGCGCGCAAAAGATGCTGATTATGCGGCTGGAGTTCGAGCGGGATCATTGCCAGTCTTCGCCGAGTGCGGAGGAGAAGATGTCGCATGGCCGAAAAGGATTCGACATTCTCTAACACCTTGCGCCGGGGGCAGGCGCGGGCGATCAGCCACGACGCCAACCGGTCCCGTGTTGCAGGTGGAAGAAAAATGTCGGGCTCTCCACGGACGCGAGCAACGGCTGCGTGTGGAAGTCCGTTTGCCCTTGGCACCATGCCGGAGATGTGAACAGATTGAAGTCCTTCACCAAGGTGGAGGGAACGTGATCTGGAATGGTAGCTCTTCACTGTGTGTTCTCCTTCTGCAACCACCGTCTGATTGGTGCCTTCGAAGAAGGCACCCTTGGCGTCTCTTCAGAAACCAGCGACCTTGGCGAGCGCCCGCTTCTCGCGGCGGCGCTGCACCGAAGAGGCAATGTTCATCGCTTCCCGGTATTTCGCAACCGTGCGGCGGGCGAGATCGACGCCGTCCTTCTTCAGCATGTCGACGATATCGTCATCGGAAAGCACCGCCTCCGGGCTCTCCTGCAGGATCAGCGCACGGATCTTGTGACGCACGGCCTCGGCCGAATGGCTGTCACCGCCGGCGACGGCGCTGATCGAGACGGTGAAGAAATATTTGAGTTCGAAGAGGCCGCGCGGCGTCAGCATATATTTGTTCGACGTGACGCGGCTGACTGTGGATTCATGCATCTTGATCGCCTCGGCGACCGTCTTTAGGTTCAGCGGGCGCAGATAGTCGACGCCATGCAGCAGGAAGGCGTCCTGCTGGCGGACGATTTCGCTTGCCACCTTCATGATGGTTTTTGCCCGCTGATCGAGGCTGCGCGTCAGCCAGTTGGCGCTCTGCAGGCAATCGGAGAGGAAGGCGTGGTCCTCCCCGTCCTTTTTCACCTTGGAAAAATACGACTGGTCGATCAGCACGCGCGGCAGCGCATCCGGATTGAGCTCGACCAGCCAGCCGCCGTCCGAGGAGGCTCTGACGACCACATCGGGCATGATCGCTTCGGAAATACCCGCCTCGAAACCGCTGCCGGGCTTGGGATTGAGCTGGCGGATCTCGCCGAGCATGTCGAGAAGATCTTCCTCGTCGACGCCGCAAAGCCGCTTCAGCGTGGCAAAATCGCGCCGGGCAAGCAGTTCGAGATTTTCGACCAGAGCCTGCATGGCCGGGTCATATCGGTCCTTCTGCTTCAGCTGGATCGCCAGGCACTCGGCGAGGCTGCGGGCGAAAACACCCGGCGGATCGAGGCTCTGGAGGGTGGCGAGCACGCGCTCTGCCTGTGCGAGGCTCGTGCCCAGCCTCTCGCCCGCCTCGACGATATCGGCCTGCAGATAACCGCAGTCGTCGAGCTGGTCGACGAAATTCTGCGCGATCAGCCGGTCGGCCATGTCAGGCAGGACGAAGGGGATCTGCTGGGCGAGATGATCGCGCAGCGACACCTGGCCGGCGACGAAATCGTCGAGATCGTAGTCGGCGCCCTCGCCGCTGCCCGGCATCGACTTCCACTGGCTGACGAGCTCCGGCGCATCGAGGCGCTGCGGGGCACCGTCGTCAGGAAAGACATTGGTGTAATTGGCGTCGAGCTCGTCGTTCAGCCGGCTGGTGCTGGCGCTGCCGCCATTGTCATACCAGTCGCTGGAGAGCGGATCCTCACGATTGTCGGTGCCATCATCCGCGCCGGCATCCTCCGGCTGATGAGCATGCTCTCCATCTTCGGCATCGCCACGTTCGCCGCCCGCCTCGCCGTCGTTCGCGAAATTGAGCAGTGGGTTCTTCTCCACTTCCAGGGCGATAAACTGGGTGAGTTCAAAATGAGTCATCTGCAGCAACTGGATGGATTGCATCAGTTGCGGTGACATCATCAGGGAGTGGGTCTGGCGCAGGGTTAGTTTGGCGGACAAAGCCATGGAAACCTCCTGACCGCTAGGAAAACGTTGTCTCAAGGATCGGACTATTGAAAGGCACCCCACAGGCGGCAAGGGAGACGGAGAAGAGCAGTGTGCCTACAAGAGCGATTACTTCCATCGGAGGATCCCCCATTTTCGGCGAACGCTGGTTCATCGGCATGGCTTGTCTGAAGGTAGGCGAGCGCTTACTCTCAGGTGCCGTGTTGGTGACCATAGAACTACTAATCACTCTGGACATTCCGAACTCCAATAACGCTTGAAAGCTCAGTTCCGCGAGCAAGAGCGATGCCAGTCTGAGAAACCTCGCCTTTCCAACTGGGCATGCTCTTGGTTGTCCGCTCTAGACATCTTTGCTACAGGCTTTCGTCGGAGACGCGACAGGGCCACTTAGCCTGTCAATTGGGAGAAATGGTGCAATCGGCGTCGAGTTCGTCCCTTAGCCGCCTGGTGCTGGCGTTGCCGCCATTGTCATGCCATTCGCTGGAGCGCGCATCGGTGCGGTTATCGTAACGATCGTCTGCGCTGGCGTCCTCCGGCAAGCGGCCGAACTGCTCGTCGCCTATCTCGCCGTCGTTCGATCAAAATTCGAGCAGCGGGTTCTTCTCGACTTTCAGGGTGATGAACTGCTTGAGTTCGAAACGCGTCATCTGCAGCAACTGGATGGCTTGCATCAGTCGCGGTATCAGCACCAAAGGGTGCGTCTGACGGAGGAAAAGATTGGCAGAGGTCATGGGAACTCCTGGTCCCGTTAGTCGGAGGTGATGTGAGTCTGACAATTCTTCGGGCAGACGCGGGCGCAGGCGCCGCAACCGATACATCGGCCGGGGTGATCGACAATCATCAGCAATCGCTCGACCTCATCATCGTCTGCTCCATCACCGTCACCTAAAATTTCGCCTGAGTCAGTGATGCCGCGAATGTGCATGACGTCACGCGAACAGACTTTGAAACAACGGCCGCAGCCAATGCAACTTGCGTCTATCTGGCCCAGATATTCCGGGAGCCATCTAGATCCGTCGCGGCTTACGAATGAATCCGGCATAGTGTTCTCCTGTGCAGCGAGGTCTTTTTGCGCAATGCAGATCTAGCATTGCTCTTGAAGGTCGGCTCAGAGCCGTTGAAACGGGCGTTTGAGACATGGATGCCTTTCCTGTGAAGAGGTTTCACGGATCGCTACCATGGTATTCCTCTTCAGCCGTACACCAGGATTAAGATCCAGGTGCCGGCTGGTTCCAAAACGCGCCTTAGGGTATTTTCAAGCACCGAGGCCATAGCCCCTCCTTCACAGGTTGGGAGACTTACATGTCAGCGGCCAGACGTCCCTTGGCTCCAACCGAATTTATTTTTGTGTCTGGTTGGTCCTAGCACTCGTCGTGCCAGGCCGATGGCGCCCTGATTAACCTGGGGATTTCGGACCAGTCCCCTTTCGCCAGGGGTTCCACAGTGCGGCAGCTTTGTCAGCTTTCGCGAGAGCGGGTGTCTCCATGCGCTTGGCTGATTCCGAGATCGTTTAACCCGCTAACGACTGAAGATATGCCTCGCGGCCTGTTGGTTTCGGCGAGCGTGATGCACATGTCGTCGTCCGTTAAACCACTGCATTTGATCGCGTGAATCTCAGCGCGGAGCAGAGCCTCCGGTAAACCATAGCCATCCAGTCTCGCTAGAGAACAGCGCCGCTTTTCATGGCCAGCATTTGCATCAAGTGCGCTCGATCGACCGAGAGGTGCGTCATTGGGGCTCGCCCTCTGCGGCTTCTTCAGGGACACCATGACATATGTGCGACATTGTCGTCACTTTGTCGGCTTCGTGACACGGTTTAGGATTCTTCGGTCCAGTATTTTAAACCTCTAAGTGTCTGTGGCAGCACCAACTTTCGTTCTGCCCATCAATCAACTCAATTGGCACGACGCTTGAAAATTGTTCCCGGGCTGCGACGGAGCCAGCTTGTATGAAACGGAGATCGCATGTCCATCCGGAAAAGGAAGTTCTTCGTCAAGCGGGGACAAGGCATCGTGGTTGGCAGCTTCAACGGAACTAAAACTGCGGAGACAAACATGGAACCGGGTTTGAAAGCAGCGCTCCTTGATCAGATCTCGGCGGTAAAAAAGGTCAAGGACTTCCAAGTAGTGCTCTCCGCAGTTGAAAAGGCAATCAAGTTGATCCCGGACAATATCTACTTGCGCGAGTATCATGTGGCGACATTGATCGGAAAATTGCATGACTTTGAGGCGGGTTGGATAGCGTTGGGCCGATTTACACGGAATGCAATTGAACGAAACTCCGAAGATTGGCTTCTGGCGGCGATGCGGCAACTCTTCGGTTCGCCGTACGATTACTCGTGCCTTCCTTTTGCGGAGCGCTTCTCCATGGGCAAGGAACTCTCCGATCGCATTCTGACACTGTGTCCGCAATGGGATCCTAGGTCGCGCGCTCTCTCTTACGCGGCAATTGCTCCTTACTACCATGAAAACGGCAAAAATGAACGGGCAGTGGAGTTGATCGAGGAGGCATTGAAATTGTTAGAAGGTGAGTCTCTCGCGGATGACGTGAAGCAGGAATGGCTGGCGCAATTGCTGCAGGCATTGGAAAAATACAAGGGATAGAGGATTGATACGAATTTTCCACGGATCCGAAGAAGTGGGATTGAAAAAGAGCAGCCTGTCGGCGCTGCTCAGGCAGCATCTCCAATCATTCTGAGGAAGAAGGGACTTAATATGTTTCGGAGCAGGATTGATCGAAATCAAGGGCAGACGGCCCGATGTCTGCGAGGACTGGCATCACGGCTAGCACGCTGCATGCGAACTAGAGTTGGAGGATAAAATGAGATCTCAGTTCCTAATTGACTCTCGAGCTCCGTCGATCGAAATGCTCACCTGGATATGTGGCAAACCGGTTTTCGCGCTACAGCGCGGCACGATATACATCGTTGCACTCTTCGCGACAAGCTGCGTATTTTGCCCGAAGGCCCTTGCCGACCTGGGGCGGTTGCAGGAGAAATACCGGGATATGGGAGTTGAGGCATTCGGGGTTGCAGCAAGGGAGCTGGCTGCAACGGCTGACGAGGCCCGCGCGCGAGTGGAGACATGGCTAAATAAAAAGCTTCCGAATTCGACGATCCCGATTGCCTTCGAGCATACAGGTGAAATGAACAAGCTTTGGTTGGTTGCCAGCGGATCTGTCGGAGATCCAACAATTTTCGTCGTCGACCGAGACAACAGCATCACCTATATTGGCTACCCGGAGCCTGCGGACCCGGACCTACTCGAGCGCGTTTTGACAAAAGTCATGGACGGCAGTTGGGACACCAGCGCAGAAGCGAAAAAAGCCCACGAGAAGTGGCTTGAAGTAGCGCTCGTTCACCGCGCGAATGGCGCGCTGAGCATTAAGGATTTCAAGACCGCGCTCTCGACAATTGAAGAGCTCAAAGAGGGATTTCCGGATAATCTTCAATACCGCGAACATCATGTCAAGGTGTTGCTTGAAATGATGCACGACTTTGAGGCGGGCTGGATCGTATTGGCCGGACTTGTCCGAGATGCAATCGAAAAAAATGATGATCGTTGGCTTCTGGTGGCGATGCAGCAACTCTTCGGTTCACCGTACGACTACTCCCGCCTTCCATTTGCGGAACGCTTTTCGATGGGCAAGGAACTCTCCGAGCGCATCCTCACACTGTGTCCGCAACAAGATGGCATCTCACGCGCGCTCTATTACGCGACAATTGCCCCTTACTTCTATGATAGCGGCGACAAAGACCGGGCAATTGAATTGGTCGAGCATGCGGTGGAGCTGGTCGAGGGTTCGTCTCTCCCAGACGACCAAAAGCAGGAATGCCTGGCGCAACTGGTGCAGGCTCTGGCCGAATACAAGGGGTAAGAGATACGAGGGAATTCGCTGAGGATCCGCAGAACCGGTCTTGAAAGGAGAACCCGTGGGCGCTGTTTACGCAGTGCCCGCGGAATTCGGCGAACCCCCTAGCGTTCCTTTTCATCTACGCGCCATGCTTCAATGACGCCTCATCGGTCGCCTTGGCTGTGCGTGAGCAGGTGTGCAGGCGAACATGGTAGGGGGCATTTCGAACGTGTTGACGCGTGGGAGACTTCGATAATGGGAACGCCTCGGTTGCAATCGCTATGTTCCCAATCCAGCAATGTTCGCAGTGGGTTTCAAATGCCAACTCTATCTCAGGCGACGGGCTGTTGGTTTACTTGCGTTTATGCGAAAGCACGCTGACCCCTGAGCGGCTTTTAGCCAATCGATCACCGCTCTGGTGCCAGCAACCCACCCGAAATTCTTCTCCACGACCTCCAACATTGTCGCTGTGGCCCGCGGGTCATAGGTGGCCACTGCGTCATTGATCACCACCGCTGGATAGTGAAGCTGATAGGCTTGTCGCGCGGTGTCTTCGACACAGCACTCGGACATGACGCCGGTTATAATGACGCCATCGATATCTCGGTCCCGCAGGATGGGATCCAGAGCGGTTCCCAGGAAAGCACCGTACCCACGTTTTGTGAGCTGAACCTCATCTGCGGCGGGAGCCAGTTCATCAATAATGGCACAACAATCCCTATAGGCCTCGATGTCAGAATAATAGCGCAGATGTCCCGGACGACATCCCTTGATATCATCGGCTAGCCCACGCGCCCATGTGAACTTATCCTGCATGCGCTGGTACGGATCGTTTTCAATTCCGACCCGCGGCGGGAACATCGAACGGTGCGCCAGCGCGTATGAAGTCGTTCTGCATATCGACCACCAGAAGCGCTGGCCGTTCGATCTTAGGCAGGTTGTGGAGCGGCTGCACTGATCAATCCTTTGCTGGATGGAGCCGCATGGCTGCCGCTCCTCAGGGTGACTATCTCGTGGCGCTCTGCACAGGACCCGTTCGGCTCAACCGTGCTCGCATCGGGAAGTAGTAGAGGCAAGCTCCGACAGGCACGCCGACGATCCATGCCACGTCGATGTGCCTAGATAGGCAGCCAGGGGGCCCGTATAGTAATACATCAAAATGAAAGGGATTCCGCCAAGACAGCAAACACGAACGCGCCGATCGCTATCGGATTATATCGGCCGTAGATGCCGTCTGGATCGAAAATGTCCGCTACGCTGTATTGTCCACGCCGCAAGACGTAATAATCAACGAGGTTGATTGCGGTCCAGGGGATGAGTGCATAGCTCATCAGAAAGATGAAATTCAAGAACATGGTCGAGAAGGCGCCGTCGCCAAAATAAGACAGGATAGCATTGGCGATCGCAATCGCGATCATCACAACGGCCCGCTGCGTTGACCCAAAACGCATATTTCCAAATGGTTGTATGGTCGTCACTACTGCCATGAACGCGCCGTAGAGATTGAACACGTTGATGCACAGAAGCGCGTAGACGATCAGCACATACAAGATCGGCGAAAAACTACCGAACACCATAGCAAGACTACTACCGGAGTTGTCACTGAAGGTGGGGATCTGTACCGCCACCAGCGCACCAAGGAGCATCATCGCGAAGAGTGCAACGGCGATGCCCGCGAAGGTATACCAGAACACCTTCTTCGAGGAAACATTGCTCGGCAGGTAGCACGAATAGTCGGCAACATAAGGCGGAACGACAGGGCGAAGGTACAGGTTACGCCGATGCCGGCGAAGACGAGCGCTGGCTTCGTGGCTACCGGCAGCCAGTAGTCCAGGCTGGGTGGGTTGCTCAGCACGATAACGAAGACGACAGCATAGATTGCGCAGGCGATCCAGGTGAGCCAACGCTGGGTGTCGTGGATCAGTTTATAACCGTAAAGCGCGATGGCAAAACTCAGGATCGTGAATACTACGATCGAAACGGAGCGAGGAACCGCTACAACTCCGTTCACAGTCTGGGCGGCGAGCAGAGTGTTGCTGACGCTGAAGCCGAAATAGATGAACATGACGAAAAGCATTGGGAAAATCGCACCAAGCACGCCGAACTGCGCTCGAGACTGGATCATCTGAGGGATGCCAAGCCGCGGACCCTGCACTGAATGGGAGATCACAAATATTCGCTCGGACCCGTCGAAGCTTTACTCGGCAATCGCCGTGATCAAGAACCCGCGGCCGGCCAGCGCCGGGTAAAACTGCGACGGACCTGCCGCGACCGTTCAGCCGGAGTTCCGCGGCGGTTGTTTAGCTCTCGGGGGTCAGAATAATGGACCCATCGAATGATATTGGTTGGCCCTCACGGAGGGGCCAATATTCCCTAATGACCAACTCAGCGGGAATAGCCCGACCCGGAAATAGGTACGAAGGAACAGTCGAACGACAGTCAAAAACCCAATCACATGGACGAACGACGATTTTCTCGATCTGGGCGCGTCCAATGTGGCAGCTTCGATTGAATTCCGATCTTTTACAGGAGCTTTCCGTTTAAGCGACCGAAAGCCTTCTGGCGACTAGCGATGTGCGAAGCTTCATGGCCGGCTTTTCAATCAGCGCCCATGATAGAGTGGCTAATGCCACGGTCCCGACCGGCTCGACGATCCAAAGCCACCAGTGGCCGACCCATCCCATGCCGATCAGCGTGTGCATGACGAGCATATGGTAAAGGTAGATCCCGTAAGAGAGATCCTGCCCGCGCAAAAGGTTAGGGCGCGGAAATGAGTACGCTGCCGACAGGACTAGACCGGCTAGAATAGCGATTCGGAATGCATCGACAGGCGCCGCATTGTTGATAGAGATGAATGCAGCGGACGTCCCTGCTACCCACCACGTTATCGCGAGATGAGCTGCCAGCCACCACAAGAGCTTCCCCTCAAAGATCCTGCTTACGCGATGCCAGTAAAGCCGAGCAAGAACTCCCATCGAAAAAATCCAGAAAGTCGGGCCCACTGTCACCGACAGGAACGGATTGTACCTATCAGTTATGTTGAAGTACTGCGCCATGACCCAAGACCCGAGAGCGGCGACGGCAACGACTAGCGCCCCTGCTCGTTTCCACCGCCGCCAAATTTCCAACAGCGTTGGCAGGGTGAGGTAGAATGTCAGCTCCACCGTCAGCGTCCACAGCACTCCACTTGGGTCCGAGACGCCGTAAAAGCCGCTCATCGTGTAGGGCTCGTAGGTGAAGTAGACGGCCCAGATTCGTGCAGCGGTCAGAATGTAGACCGTGAAGTAAGACAGATACTGCAAGATGCCAGTGACATTTAATCCCCCCGTCACAAACAGGGCAAGTTCCATCACGGCGATGTTGACGAACAGTGCAGGAAAGATTCGGAGCGACCGCTTGACGAAAAAAGAGGCCGCCGACGATGAGCGGATGTAAGAATCTGTTACTAGAAAGCCGCTGATTACAAAGAAGATCGCAACACCCGGCGTCGAAAACAACAGATTGAAGGCCGTTGTGCCGTTCAAAGAATCGCCCAGGTGAAGCCAATTCCACGCGTGGCTGAACATCACTTGGCAGGCGGCAAAGAGCCTTAACAGGTCGAAGTTGTTCCGGTGGCCGGATGAGTGTTCATTGGATGGTCCCATGAATGTCCATTAGCCGGCAGATGCCGCGCAACCTTTCGGCGGTGTATTGAGAACAGAAGTCAGGTGTGGTGGTGGACGGCTTAGTTGTCTGCAGCCAAGACGGTGTAATTGCCGCTTCTCAAGGCTCAGACAGCCTGTCGTCGAGGTAAAGAGCCGTTTGCGCCTTGGCGACTGATTTCGCCCAGTGCCGCCTGCGGATGCAAACCCGAGCGGCATTGGCATCCCCCGTCAGATCGTTTGCCTTCGTTGGTTAACAACATCGATGGGTAATACCTATAACTAGGATCAACTATGAGACGTCTTTGGCCGATCTTTTGGATCAAACTGAACAATCGTGATCCAACTGGCAGTGAGTGCGGGCCGGTTCTCGTTTTCGATCTCGACCGTCACCTCGTAGGTCGTCACCAGCATGCTTGAGCCCCGAAAACGGCAGTCGGACAATACGAAGCGGCCGCGTACGCGACTCCCAGTCTTAACGGGCGACATGAAGCGCACGTTGTCGAAGCCGTAGTTGAGGCCCATTGTCTGCTCGCGAATTTTTGGCATCCCGCTGAAATTCATCACCGACAAAAGTGAAAGAGTCAGGAAACCATGAGCGATCGTGCCGCCAAACGGGCTTTCCACCGCAGCGCGTTCCGGGTTCACATGAATGAACTGATGGTCATGCGTTGCATCCGCGAATAGATCGACTGTTGATTGATCGATCATGATCCATTCGGATCTTCCAACTTCCTGGCCAACTCGCCCAAAGACATCCACGAGCGAAATTTCATTCATACGACCTCACTTATTCTAAATTCCAATGAGAAGGTTTCGGTATTTGTCCGAAATCGCGCTAGCTCCGGGAGCTATGCAATTATTCGACAGTGACCGATTTTGCGAGATTGCGCGGCTGGTCGACATCGGTTCCTTTGGTGACCGCCACGTAGTAGGCAAGCAGCTGTAGAGGTAGAGAGAAGATGATGGGCGCAATTATTTCCTCGACATCCGGCAGCACGATCGTGTGAATGGTATCGAGCTTCGAACGCGTAGCTCCGCTCTCATCGGTGAGAAGAATGACGCGGCCGCCGCGTGCGGCAACCTCCTGCATGTTGGAGACGGTCTTGTCGAAGAATCGATCATGTGGCGCGATAATGATGACGGGCATGTTTTCATCGACGAGCGCGATCGGGCCGTGTTTCAGTTCACCGGCGGCATAGCCTTCAGCGTGGATATAGGAAATTTCCTTGAGCTTTAGCGCGCCTTCCATCGCCAAAGGGAAACTGGTGCCGCGGCCAAGAAAGAGCGCATGAGAGTATCCCGAAAGTTCCCGCGACAGGAGTTTGATCTTTGGCCGAATGTTCCGCAGCACCTGCCTCATGATGCGCGGCATTTCAATCAAGCTCATGACCAGTTGCCGCTCCTCGTCCTCGGTAATCGTACCGCGCGCCTTGCCTGCACTGATGGCCAGAGCAGCAAGAACTGCGAGCTGGCAAGTGAACGCCTTGGTCGAGGCGACCCCGATCTCAGGACCTGCGAGGATCGGGAAGATGACATCGGCTTCTCGGGCAATGGTCGATTCGCTTGCATTGACGACGGCGCCGACCTTCAGCCCTTGTGCCTTGCAATATCGCATTGATGCTAGCGTGTCGGCGGTTTCACCGGACTGCGAGATGAAAAGCGCCGCCGCATGTGGCGACAGGGGGATATCGCGATAGCGGAACTCTGAAGCGACATCGATTTCCACTGACAGGCGTGCGTAGCGTTCGAACCAGTACTTGCCGATCAGGCCTGCCAAATAGGCAGTGCCGCATGCGGAGATCACGAGGCTACTGGCGTTTGCAAAATTCAGTTCCGTTGATACTTGAACTGCCCGATTGCTGGCTATATCGATGTAGCGGGCGAGAGCACCGGCTATGACCTCGGGCTGTTCGTAGATCTCCTTCTGCATGAAGTGGTCATAGTCGCCCTTGGTCACTCGGTCGACAGAGGCCATCGAGGTGTGTCGAGGGCGTGTGACGACATTGCCCTCACTATCGAAGATCCTGAAGTCTGTTTTCTCGATCACGGCCCAGTCGCCGTCAACCAGGTAGGTAACTTCGTTGGTTAAGGGAGCAAGCGTGATAGGGTCGGAGCCTAGAAACATTTCCCCGTCGCCATGACCAATCACCAGCGGAGGTCCATTGCGCGCCGCCATAATGGTGGCTGGCTCATCCTGGAAAAGAATTGCAAGGCTGAAGGCTCCCTTCAGCCGCTTTAGCATCGCGTGCATGGCCTCTCGGCCGCTCATACCGCCGCGACGGGATTTTGCGAGGAGATGCGCGACGACCTCGCTATCGGTGCTCGTCTCGAAATCCGCACCAGTCGCCTCCAGTTCGGCCTTCAGCTCCGCGAAGTTTTCGATGATACCGTTATGAACGACGGCAATACCGTCGACGATATGTGGATGAGCGTTTCGTTCTGTCGGCGCCCCATGAGTAGCCCAGCGGGTGTGGCCGATGCCGATGATCCCGTCTAGCGGCTGTTGCTTTAGCCTCATTTCAAGATTGACGAGCTTACCCTGCGCGCGGCAGCGCTCCAACGTGCCCTCAGAGATCGTGGCAACGCCAGCGGAGTCATATCCGCGGTACTCCAGACGCTTTAGCGCGTCGAGCAGTCGCTGCGACACCGGGCGCCGCCCGACGATGCCAACAATCCCACACATTGATTTGTCTCCGTTCGGTGTGCCAAAGGACGAAGGTGCCACGATGCTTTGTAGCGCGCCCATTTGCGGAACCTTCTAATCGCATCCGGTAAGATGTTTAAAATCGATTGTTGTGATCGCGCACATCCAAATTGTGGATGCAACTCGCGCCATTGCCTTTACGAGATCCGCTCAATGTAGGTGGAGATGCCGCACCAAGTTCATTGAATTGATGGCGAAACACCTCGCCTTCTCAGGCGAGTTCAGTTTCCACTGGTTCGACGAGACGTGCAAAGCCCACATATGTGCATCCGTCAGAAAGCCGTCGTGGTTGCCGCGTTGGCCGGTCTGATATCCAAGATTTAAGAATCAACCACGCCATATCGGCTTGGTGGCAAGTGGGAGTGTTGGTTCACAAGCACCGCCTTGACTATGGCGTTCTCAGCGGCTTGCCTCAGCGCTTCAACCGAGCCGGATTTCCCATGGCCTTTTCCCCTGCGGGTATATCGCGGGTGACTACGCTTCCGGCGCCGATGACGGCGTTGTCGCCGATCGTCACCCCTGGGAGGATAATTGCTCCACCCCCAATCCAGACGTCTTTGCCAATCCGGACAGGCCGACCTAGCTGCAGACCAGCCTGCCGCTGCTCGGGATCATGCGGATGGTCGGCGGTGTAGATCTGCACAGCCGGTCCGACTGCCGTCCCAGCACCGATCGTCACTTCTGCTACGTCAAGAATTACGCAGTTGAAATTGATGTAAACGTAGGCACCAAGCCTGATGTTGAAGCCGTAGTCGCAATGAAATGGCGGACGGATGACGGCTCCAGTTCCGACCTCTCCTAGTCGCTCCAGAAGAAGTGCGTTCCAATGCTCGGCCGTACTTCCCAGAGTATCATTATATCTCTTCAGCCAAGCTCCCGTGGCCAACAGGTCCGTCTGAATCTCCTCGTCCGCCGGGTTGTACATCTCGCCCGCCAGCATCTTTTCTTTTTGAGTGCGTGTCATTGTCTGTTCTCAGTTCGCGTTCATCGATGAAGTTGTTGGTCCTCTGACGCCCGGCTTGAACGAGGTTCAGATAAGCTCCTCTTCTCGACGCTCGACATCGCATGGCGCAGAAGAGAAGTCCCGGCAGGAAAGCGGTCGGCAAAGCGGCGTTTGCGTGGTCCAGAGGCTCGTTCGACAGCAGTGGATTGAAAGTGGCAGTGACCAGCCCGGCCGGCAAGCGGAATCGATAGCAAGTGAAGTTGAAGAGCCGCTCCGAGTGCCAAACCCGGAGCGGGCGCTCTTTCCAGCCGGTTGCGTGAATGATCATAACTGCGGAACGCAACCATATTTTCCTCATCCCGCCTTGTGAGCAATCCCCGGCAAGCCGTTGTGGACTAACCATTGGTGCGAATTGACCTGCATTCGTAACGGCACGCCAGTTAGCTTCTCTCCAGCGGCACCACCCTCGCGGTTGCAGCTGGAACCATTCACGGCCACATCGTCCGCCGCCTCTTCACACTTGTCTGAATGCCAGGACGGCGTTGGTGCCTCCCATGGCGAACGCATTGCTCATCGCTACGCGCACCTTGCGCTCACGCGGGACATTGGGAGTGACGTCGAGATCGCACTGGGGGTCAGGCTCACGATAGTTGGCGGTGGGCGGTATGACACCTTCTTGGATCGCCATGACGCAGGCAATCATTTCAAGTGCGCTGGCAGCACCCAGGCAATGGGCGTGCATGGACTTGGTGGAGGAGACGGACATCTGAAAAGCGTGGTCTCCGAAGACGCGCTTGATCGCTGCCGTCTCCATCTCGTCATTCGCAACGGTGCCGGTGCCGTGCGCGTTCAGGTAGTCTACATCGTCCGGGTTTAGCTCGGCATCGGCGAGGCAGCTGCGCATTGCGGCCTCCGGTCCCTCGATGGAGGGCATGACAATGTCGTAGGCATCGCCGGAAAGTCCGATTCCAGCAACCTCGGCAAGCATAGTCGCACCGCGGGCAGCAGCGTGCTCGTAACTTTCCAGGACAGCCATTCCGGCACCCTCGCCAAGGACAACGCCTTTCCTATCGGCGGAGAACGGGCGACAGGTATCAGGGGCAAGCACGCGCAGTGCTTCCCATGATTTCAGGACTCCCCATGTGAGCGGCGCATCGCTTCCCCCGGCAAGCATGACGTCTGCACGGCCCAGCCTGATCTGATCTACCGCGGAAGCGATGGCATGATTTCCGGCAGCGCAGGCAGAGGTGACGCCGAAGACGGGGCCGCGTAGCCCCAAAAAAATGCTGACGTGGCCGGCAGCCGCACTTGGCATTCCCTTCGGTGCAGTGAAGATGCGCGCCCGGGTCACTCCATCTAAAAGGATACTACGGTAGGTTTCTTCGATCGTTCCCCAGCCGGGTCCGCCGACGCCCATCGCGGCGCCGAAGCGGTGGGCATTTTGTTCATCGCAGGAAAGTCCGGCCTGCTTCATGGCTTCGGTTGCAGCAATCACCGCGAGAAGGCTGAAGCGGTCCATAGAGACAAGCTGTTTGCGCGGGATGTCGTGTTCCGGTATCGCCTTGATCTCGGCACCAACGGTGCCCTCCAGATCATAAAGATCTGTCGTGATGATCGGGCTGATTGCGGAGCGGCCTTCGCGCATTTCTTTCCAAATAGATGCGGCATTCGTTCCTAATCCGCATAGTCCGCCAATTCCCGTGATTACGACGCGCCTGTCCATCACGCCTCCTTCGCGATCAAGCCGCGAACGGCTTCGACGACATCGCCGATATTTTTCAAATTAGACCAAGCATCGGCCGTGTTCATCTCGATCCTGATACCGTAGGCCTGCTCCAGGTCCCAGAGCACATCGGCCAAAGCCAGTGAATCGATGCCAAGGGAGGTCAATTCGCTATCAGCGGTGATGTCTCCGATTGCTGCAGGAATCCTCCCGCCATTTTCCGATTGGGCGAGGTTTTTGATTGCAGCAATGATTTCTACTGTGAGCTGATCGGCCATCATGTTCCTTTCCATCATTCCAGTTAGTCCTGAACGCGGCGCACATCCGGGCAAGCAGGGCTTGAGCACGTTCGATGCTCCTGCGGGAGGGGCCGGCCTACGTCTGGTTTTGTGCTATGGAGCATGCCGAAGGATTGGTAAAATTGATTGATTGGATCGAAAGCATCCGCAGTATGGATGAAGGAATGAGCCCCGCGCACCATTCCCTTGTACCTTTGTACATGTGGCGCGCATATGAAGCGCGATATCCAGGACGCGGAGAGGTTCGCGTGGATTCGCGACTTTGACAACTGATCGAGCCGAGCGTGGCTGCCGGCCAAAAACACACTATTTTTATCCAAGTTCGGATGGGTGGAAACGCGGAATGCGAGGGGTGGCAGCTTTCGCAGCGTCACTTGCTATCCTCATCAAAACTAATCGCGAAACTAAAAACGGTTCGACTGGTCAACGCGCGAAGCAGTCAGGTCGCCAACGCCTGCAGTGAGATACCGTAAGCGACTGCAGCTCTACCAGGATTGGGTCGCTCTGGGCTCTTGAGAGCATCTTTCGGAGGATGTCTCGATGCGCGAAGCCTCCTCCAGTATTATGTTGCGCATCCAGATGCTCCCGGGGTCAGAATTGTGAAGCAACGGCCACTGTAGTGCTTCTGTGAACGAGAGAGGAGGTAGCGGATGATCTACGATCTGAAGGGGAATCGTCGGTTCGAAATGTCTGACAAGCAGCAAGGGAAGGGTTGCTATCCGATTCGTCCCCTGAAGTAACATTGGGATCGAGTTGAAACCGGGGACCACGATTTCGACACGCCGCTTAAAACCGTGCTCCAGTAACAGCCATTGTTCAATGGATGGCTTCAAAGTACGTCCAAACATGGCCGCGACGTGCCCCATCGACATGAATCGCTTGAGGGAAAGTTTCCCGCGCAGCTGCTGATTGCTAGGGCAGCCGACGCATACGAGTTTGTCCTCAAACAGCTTCGCGCTGGGATGAGTGGCTGACATGAACTGATCCGGAAGGATCAAAAAATCCAAGTCTCCACTGCGGAGACGTTCGTCCGGATCATCATTGACGTGGAGCAATTCAAAGCTGACGCCAGGTGCCTCGCGCGCTACGCGCTTTATCACCTTTTCAAAGAATACGAGCGTCATGAAATCGGACAGTACGATTCTGAAGCGCCGGTCAGATTCCGCCGGGACTAATGGATCCCACGCAATGACAGAGAGCTGAATGTGCAGAAGAGCCTCGCGAACTGCAGGGGCGAGCGCCTCCGCTCGCGGTGTCGGGACAAGTCTGCGCTGCTGCATCAGAAACAGTTCGTCGTTGAAGTAGGCGCGCAACCTGCCGATGGCTGCGCTCATGGCTGGCTGACTGAGGTTGATGCTACGCGCTGCCGCGGTGAGCTTCCGCTCGGTCATCAAAGCATCGAGTGCCACGAGAAGATTTAGATCCAGGCCCTTAAAACGCATTCTCGATCCACGCTGTAGATGATTGTGATCCAAACAATCAATTTTACCAATCTTTCTGAGTGCTTATTAGAAAGGCCGGAACTTATCAAGGCGCCAAAGCAAACTAGCGAGCGGAGGCGGATCGTATCTGTCGCAAATAGACGACAAGCGGTCCCATCTGTCCTATCAGCGTGTGCGCCTGAACCAATCTCTGCTGCTTTGGGCTTGTTGGCTGAGGAACGAATTGGAGCTTTGCATGTCTGCTGGAGTGCGGTGGAAAATAACCTGGGAAAATGATCTCGAACCGTCGGATCATGCGGAACTGTCTGAATTTTTCCGAGCAACCTATGGTCCGACTGGCGCATTCAATGCCAAACCTTTCGAGACTGGCCGCAGTTGGGCGGGTGCGAGGCCGGAACGCCGGGCAATTGCTTACGATTCAAAAGGCATAGCAAGTCACATGGGGTTGCTGCGTCGCTTCATAAAAGTTGGTGATACCGATTTGCTGGTCGCCGAACTTGGCTTGTACGGCGTGCGGCCGGATCTGGAGGGGCTTGGCATCCCTCACTCGATCCGCGCTTTGGCTCCGGCTTTGCAGGAGCTGGCGGTGCCGTTCGCGTTCGGTACCGTCCGACATGCTATGCGGAACCACGTGGAGAGATTCTGCCGAGACGGTATCTCCAATATCGTCACGGGGGTTCGTGTACGCTCGACCCTTCCAGATGCGCTGCCGGATATGCCCTCCACGCGCACCGAAGACGTGCTCGTCCTGGTATTTCCCATAGGACGACCAATGAGCGAGTGGCCTTCTGGATCATTGATCGAACGAAACGGATGCGAGCTATGAAGCGGCGCGCTTATATAAGCGAAGTGCCGTTCGATGAGGCAGGAAGCGACGATCGTAACATCTACTTGACGTTCGACGACGGTCCCAATCCGCACTGCACTGGCCAGATCCTGGATGTGCTCGCCGAACACCGCGTACCAGCCACCTTTTTCGTCCTCGGTGGGCATGTCAAAGACCACCCCGATCTTGTCCGCCGTGTTGCGGCAGAAGGTCACTTGGTCGCCAATCACACGATGACCCACCCCGATCTTACGGCCTGTGACTCGGAGGCGATCGAACGAGAGATAAAGGAGACAAACGAAGCCATCGTCTCTGCGTGTCCCCAAGTTGCGGTTCAACATATACGAGCGCCATACGGCGCTTGGAACGCGGATGTCCTTTCAAGATCGATGAACGCCGGACTTCGACCTGTTCACTGGTCGATAGACCCGAGAGACTGGTCCCGTCCCGGAGTCGATTCTATCGTTGACGCGGTACTCGCTGCTGCTCGGCCAGGTGCAATCGTGCTTTTGCACGACGGTTGCCCACCTGATGAGATCGGGAACTGCAAGCTCACCGGACTGCGTGATCAAACACTTTCGGCGCTCTTGGCGATTATCCCGGCACTGCATAGCCGTGGATTTTCCCTTCGTTCACTTCCCCAGTAAAACTAAATCGACGAGAAACCATGACCTTGCTTGAAACAACCAGCATCGCCGCCGTCTCGCTTTATGGACTGCTTTCCTCCTCCTATAGGAGTGTACAGGTCCTTCACGCTTTCCGAACTCTCAAGTCGGAAACAGCGGAAAACACCGTCGAAGAGAGCTCTCTGCCAAGCGTGGACATCATCGTGCCTTCGTTCAACGAGAGCCCGCGCGTCCTGTCCGATTGCCTGGCATCCCTTGCCAACCAGGATTATCCGGGGGTGTTGCGAGTTTATGTGGTTGACGACGGTTCCAGAAATCGCGACGCCGTGGTGGCCGAACAGCTTGCCTATGCGGGCGACGCGAGATTCGAATTCATCATGCTCCCCAGGAATGTCGGAAAGCGCAAAGCGCAAATCGCTGCCATTTCCCGATCGTCCGGGGACCTGATCCTGAACGTGGATTCAGACACCACTCTCGCCTCCGACGTGGTTTCCAAACTCAGTCAGAAAATGCGCGATCCGGCGGTCGGTGCGGTGATGGGGCAGCTTGTAGCAAGCAATCAGAGCGACTCGTGGCTGACCCGATTGATCGACATGGAGTACTGGCTGGCCTGCAATGAGGAGCGCGCCGCGCAGGGCCGGTTCGGTGCCGTGATGTGTTGCTGTGGACCCTGTGCCATGTACCGCCGGTCCGCCTTCGTCTTGCTTCTTGATCAATACGAGACGCAGCTTTATCGGGGAAAGCCGAGTGACTTTGGCGAGGACCGTCATCTGACCATCCTAATGCTAAGCGCCGGCTTCCGTACCGAATATGTCCCAAGCGCTATCGCCGCAACCGTCGTTCCTGACGGTTTGGCTGCCTATCTGCGCCAGCAACTGCGTTGGGCACGGAGTACATTCCGAGATACCCTGCTTGGGCTTCACCTCCTCCGTGGCATGAACTGGTATCTGACTTTGGACGTCGTCGGGCAGAATGCCGGCCCTCTTCTGCTTGCATTGTCCGTACTGGCGGGTCTTGCACAGTTCGCCCTGACGGGTTCAGTGCCCTGGTGGACGATAGGAACGATTGGATCATTGACGCTGATACGATGCGGCGTAGCTGCTTATCGTGCCAGGCAGCTTAGATTTCTTGGTTTCTCGCTGCACACGCTCGTGAACGTCTTTCTATTACTTCCGGTGAAGGCTTATGCGCTCTGTACGTTGTCCAACAGTGATTGGCTGTCGCGCGGCTCCGGAGTCAACGCATCAGGCGCCGTTCGGAAGCAGAAGGCCTCCGAAACTCCAATGCTTGCGGCCCCCGAAGCTACTTTCAGCGGCGAATAATCGCTGTGTCGCCGCATCTTGTAAACCTTAGGAACCACATGAACGGTCAATCGGATCTACAGGCAGCTGTGGCTGAGACGCTCCGCCGCCAAAGCAACCTACCGTGCATTTCGATTTCAGAAGCAATCGCTCCCCAAGTAGGAGCGATATCTTCTATTGCGATCGAGCTCGTCGGCGTTACCAAATCATATCGTGGGAAGGCCGTAGTTGACGGATTGTCTTTCAACATTGGGTCAGGAGAATGCTTTGGCCTATTAGGCCCAAACGGCGCCGGAAAAAGCACGATCAGCCGTATGATTCTAGGAATGACGTCGCCTGATGCGGGCATCATCTCGGTGCTCGGAGTGCAGGTACCCCGGCAGGCTCGTTCGGCGCGCGCCCGTATCGGTGTCGTCTCTCAGTTCGACAATCTCGACATGGAGTTCACGGTACGGGAAAACCTGTTTGTCTACGGCCGGTACTTCCGCATGAAGACCACGGAGATCGAAGCGATCGTGCCCTCGCTGCTGGAATTTGCGCGGCTTGAAAACAAGGCAGATACGCGGGTGGCCGATCTTTCTGGAGGCATGAAGCGGCGCCTATCATTGGCGCGCGCGCTGATCAATGACCCGCAGATCCTCATACTAGATGAACCGACCACCGGCCTCGACCCGCACGCACGCCACCTGATCTGGGAGCGTTTGCGATCGCTGTTGGCGCAAGGCAAGACGATCCTTTTGACGACCCACATCATGGAAGAGGCAGAACGCCTATGTGACCGGCTGTGCGTGCTCGAAGGTGGAGTTAAGATAGCCGAAGGCCGCCCCTTTGACCTGATAAAGGAGCAGATCGGCTGCCCCGTCATCGAGATCTATGGCGGAGACCCCCAGGAGCTTAGCCTTTTGATCAAGCCATACGCACGGCGCATCGAAATCAGCGGCGAGACACTGTTCTGTTACACCCCCGACCCAGAACAAGTTCGGGCGCAACTCCGCGGACACTGGGGTCTGCGCCTCCTGGAGCGGCCGCCAAACCTAGAGGACGTCTTCTTGCGGTTAACCGGACGCGAGATGGGGAAGTACCAATGAGTGGAGATAGCGTAACGGCATTGCCGGGCGGCAGCTTGAACTGGATTGCTGTCTGGCGTCGAAATTATCTTGCATGGAAGAAGGCGGCGCTGGCGTCGCTTCTGGGTCATTTGGCCGAACCCTTGATCTACCTGTTTGGCCTTGGCGCTGGTTTGGGCGTGATGGTGGGCCGCGTTGGTGGCGTTTCCTATACTGCTTTCTTGGCAGCTGGAATGGTCGCGACAAGTGCGATGACGGCTGCAACGTTTGAGACGATTTACGCAGCTTTCGGCCGGATGGAGGGTCAGCGCACTTGGGAGGCGATGCTCTACACACAGCTGAGGCTAGGCGATATCGTTCTCGGTGAGATGGCCTGGGCGGCGACGAAGGCCGCTCTGGCGGGTGCCGGCATAGGCGTGGTCGCCGCCGCTCTAGGGTACACGCAGTGGCTGTCGCTGCTATATGCGCTTCCGGTCATCGCGCTGACGGGTTTGGCCTTTGCAAGCCTTGGGATGGTCGTCACCGCCCTTGCTCCGAGCTATGATTATTTCATCTTCTATCAGACGCTTGTTATCACACCTATATTGTTCCTCTCGGGTGCCGTCTTTCCAGTCGATCAACTGCCCATTGTCTTTCAGACGGCTGCGCGATTTCTTCCTCTGTCGCATTCCATCGACCTCATACGTCCGATAATGCTCGGTCACCCCGTGGTGGATGTCTGCCAGCACGTCGGCGCACTTTGCATCTACATCGTCATCCCATTCTTTTTATCGACAGCCTTGCTGCGACGCCGCCTGTTGCGCTGACGATCATTGGTGGAGCGCATCCCGACGGTAGATCAATGCTTTGGTCCGTCTGGTTAGACAAGCCTTTGCTTTCATCGGCGCGGTAGTTCCCGGCAACGGCTGATAAGTTCGATAAGGGCTAGGGATGCGATTCACCCGCTACACGACACCATTTTTTTCGCTGCTGCTCTCGGGATGCGTGGTAGGTCCCAATTATGCGCCACCTGAAATGCCGCTACCTGCGAAATTCAGCGAGGGTGGTGTCACCTCAAACGGCGACGTCACTGTGGTCGCTTGGTGGACCGCATTCAATGATCCAATGCTCACCTCTTACGTGGAACAAGGCATAAGCCAAAATTTGGATGTCCAGCAGGCGATCGAAAGGATTGATTTGGCTGCTGCCACTGTCACGATAGCTGAAGCCAGCGCACTCCCAGATCTCACGTTGAGCGGCTCTCATACGGTAAGCGGGCAAAAGGGTAAACTCCGCAAGCAGACTTACACTAGCAATACCTCCACTGGTGAGTTGTCGCTATCATGGCTTCTCGACTTTGGCGTCTACAAGCGGAACACTGAGAGCGCGGAGGCCGCCCTCGATGCGGCGTACGCGTCAGTAGATATGGCGAAACTCGCCTTCATAAACGATATTATCTCAAGTTATGTTGACGCTCGTTATTACCAGCGGCGTCTAGCGCTTTCGCAGGCTAACCTTAAATCAAGAAGGGAGACTTTTGAGCTCACGACGTCTAAGTTTGCCGCAGGAGCCGTGGCTCGCATGGATGTTGTGCGGGCAGAGGGGCTGGTGCAATCGACGCTGGCCGAAATTCCTAGCCTTGATGCTAATTTTCGCATCTCAGCCCACCGGATAGCGACGTTGCTTGGTAAGCCCGCCGGTTCCATGGTCGAGGAGATTGCAAAAGGTTCAAATCAGCCCGCATTTCACGCGGATGTAAATGTTGGCATCCCTGCAGACATTATTCGAAATCGGCCGGACATTCGAAAAGCCGAGCGCGACCTTGCTGCCAGCACGGCACAGATCGGGGTGGCGGAAGCGAAACTGTTTCCATCTATTACGCTTTCAGGCTCTATTTCGCCATCAGGCATCAATGAACGCGGGGTCTATGGGAATCTCACATCATGGTCATTTGGGCCGAGTTTGAACCTTCCCATTCTAGACGGCGGAAGTCTGCGAGCAAATGTGGAACGGATCAAATCCAAAGCGACGATTTCCTACTTGAACTGGAAATCCACTGTGCTCAAGGCGGTCGAGCAAGTTGAAAATGCGCTAGTGGCAATGCATCGTGACGCGTGTACCGTGCAAGCGTTGAAGGCAGCGGTTAAAACTGCGGAAGAAACTTTGAAGCTATCAACCTCGTCTTACAAGGATGGCGCGTCTTCGCTTCTCGATTTGCTGGAAGCCCAGAGGTCGTTCTCTGTTACACAAGTCAGTCTCGCCACAGCCATACAGCAATCGGCGAAAGATTATGTCCGCCTCATTAATGCGATTGGGGGGCGGATACAACCCGTTTCAAAGGAACGCTTTTAGGTAATCTGTGGGATTGCAGAATGCTTGACTTCAGAAGCTCATTGTCGGCGGCTGGTGAAATTTGGTGTGAACATGTCGAATAGTGGTTTGTCACACCGGGAAACGCCAGCTCCTGCTCGGCCGAAATCGGGGAACTTCATTCTTCCAAACTATGCTGCATGCGAGTTTGCGACGACCAGCCGGGGACCTAAACGTTTGGCGTAGCATATTTCGTCATCAAGTCAGTCGCGCAAACCCCCTAAGTTCGGCGTGCCGCGTCATTCCTGATCGGATTGCCTCTTTGCCTCGACTGTAATCGGTAAACGGGAGCTCTGCGCTAATTCGGGGAGGGCGAGCAGCCATCCATTCCTCACCAACACAAACCCGCCCCAGAAGTCTTCATTCTCCACCGCTACAACGGGCTCCTCGACATCCTTTTTTGACATATAGATCGACAAGCCGGCCCCATTTCTCCGGATCATTGCTTTCATTTACTGTACCTCGTTTTACACACGTGAAATTTGCTCCATTTCGCACCCGTTGGAACCGACGATGCTGCCACGCTCAACCACCTCATTGTTGCAGGGGTTGCTGTCGAGGAGGATGCCCGCCTGCGCCAAAATGCTTTCGCAGGCGAGCCCTTTTTGCTTTCGTTTACGGCTGCTCAGGCAGGAACGCAGGTGTTCGGCATGGGGCAAATGGCTCTGCATTTGGGCGCGTCAAACTCAATCCTACACTCGGTGCATATTTTAGGATCGACCACGAATCTGTCAGTTTTGAAACTGATTGCGCCTGAGGGGCACTCAAATTCGCATGCGCCGCATTGGGTGCATTGTGAGGCGATGATTTTGAAGGCCATGATTCAGCTCCTCTGGTTTAGTCAAAGTGTGTGTCAAGTCGCGGCTGCTAAAGCGTCGTCGTGAAGCACCGCGCTATAATGAGCGTCGATTGCCTGCTCGATGTAGGAGCCGCCATAAGCGCCCGTTGCTCGAACACCTCGGCGTGCGAGTTTATTCGTAGGGCCATTGCCGATCTGGGAACAAATCAGCAAATCTAAGCCTTCGAGCGCATTGATGATACTGTTGAGAGTAGCCTCCTCCCCCCATCCACCAAGGCAGTACGGGTCGATCTTTAGGTTACCTATCAATCCGATGCCCTTTTGACAGACTGAGAAAATCTGCATTTCCTGCGCATGACCGAAATGTTCATTGACCCGGCCTCCACCTTTGGTGGTTACAGCTATAAGGAAAAGTTCGTCAGATGGAGCTGAGACCGGTGTGGCCTCGTCCCTCGCATCCAACGTTTGCCCGCGTCGCTCGCGCTCGATCAACTTGCGATAGGCATGGCGCTTGTCACTGTCGTTGGTCGCTTCAGCTGGGATTTGGGAAATCGTGAATTCGTGTGCGCGATCATCACTGAGCAGACCGACTGCATCGGCACGGCACTGGCGGCAATGGCGCATCACCTTCGTGTCGCCTTCAAGCCGGTCCCGAAGCGCGATTAACTCAGAAGGGGCAGGGCAAAGCTGACCGTTCAGACCATATAGAGTACCATTTGAAGGCTCTGAGATCAGGGGCATTACGTTGTGCATAAACGCGCCCCTGTCCTTGACCCACTTGTTAACCTCGATGAGATGCTCGTCGTTGACGCCCGGGATCATCACCGAATTGACCTTGGTGAGGATGCCGCGTTCTGTCAGCATTTCGAGCCCCAACATTTGCCTCTCATGAAGGATCATGGACGCATCGATGCCGTTGTAGCGGCGGCCATCATAGAATATCCAGGGGTAGATCTCGGTCCCGATCTTCGGATCTACCATGTTGATGGTGATTGTTACGTGCCCGACATTCATGTCGACAAGCTCGTCGACATGTTCAGGAAGCGCGAGGCCATTGGTTGAGATGCAAAGCTTGACGTCGGGGATTTCGCGGGCGATCGGTATGAGCGTCGCTTTTGTCTTCCTCCAATCGTAGCAGGCATCGCCCGGCCCGGCGATCCCCACCACCGAAAGCTGCGGCACTTCGCTGGCGACCGCCATGGCCCTGCGCAGCGCCTGGTCGGGAGTGAGCCTATGTGATGCTACTCCTGGCCTGCTTTCGTTTGCGCAGTCATATTTTCGATTGCAGTAATTGCATTGGATGTTGCAGGCTGGTGCCACCGCTAGATGCATCCGCGCGAAATAAAGATGCGCTTCCCGCGAGAAGCACGGGTGGTCTTTGATCTTTTCACGGATCGCTGGATCCATAGCATCCGGCTCTGAACTGCCACGGGACGAAGGTGCATAGTCACCGAACGTTGTTGCCTCCGACACGCGTGCGGCAGGTGCTGCGTTGGTGTTCCTACACTTACTCATCCCTCTGGACATTCCGGAACTCCAATGACATTTGAAATCTCAATTCCGCGAGCAAGAGCGATGCCAGTCTGAGAAACGTCACCCTGCAAGGCCGATACGCTCTTCGATGTCCGCTTTAGACCATTTTGCTACAGGGTTTCGTTGGAGACACGACAGGGCCACTTGGCAGACCTTGTCTGGTGGGGGGGGAAGCTAGAATCGCCAGGCGTCTGTTCGGCGCGACCTGGCGAACCAGGTCTGCGCCAATGACTGCGTTGTTAGAAGACTTTTCGTTCGATCCCGTGTCGGCGCAGAGAGTAACCGACCTGTCGCGGCGTTCGGCCAAGGAGCCGCGCAGCTTTAGCCTGAACCCATCCGGCCGTCGCCATCGCCTGTTCCAACCGTTCTCTGCCGATCAGACCTGACTGCCCCATTATGGTTTCAGGCGCGAAGGCGGCGACATCACGCGGCTGTCCCACCGACACCGTTTCGTCTCGAGCGAGCCCATGAACTGAGCCCTTGCCGATTCGCTCGGCAACCGCCTTTTTAAGGAGCGGGGAATAGCATCGACCCTGTTCACAGGCGAGATCTTGAGGAACGATGATGTCCGAACGGGCCAGAGTTGCGGTCCTCTGTGTGCAGTTTTGCAGCTCACGAATATTACCGGGGAACTCGCATTTCGAGAGGATATCAAGCGCCGAGGGTGCGAAGCTTAGCGAACGGCCGTTCTCCCTGTTGAAACGCTGGAGGAATTTTTGGGCCAAACGCGGGATGTCACCATCACGCTGCCTGAGTGGTGGCAAAGTGATGGGTACGACATTGATCCGGTAATATAGGTCGGCTCTGAACTCCCCCGCCGCCACGGCCGTTTCAAGATCCTTATTGGTCGCGCATACCAACCTGACGTTGACTTTCAATGTTCTTGTCCCACCGACACGCTCAAGTTCGCCTTCCTGCAAGACGCGCAGCAACTTGGCCTGAAACTCAGCCGAGATTTCTCCTATTTCGTCGAGCAGCAAAGTTCCACCGTGCGCCAGCTCGAACCGACCTTCTTTCTGAGAGGTAGCGCCGGTGAAGGCGCCTTTCTCGTGCCCGAATAGTTCCGATTCCAGAACGCCTGCCGACAGCGCGGCGCAATTCAACTTTACGAAGGGCTTTTCGCGGCGCGACGAGGAATCGTGTATCAGCTTTGCAAAGAATTCCTTGCCCGTGCCGCTCTCACCTCGCAACAGGACAGGCGAGTTGCTCCTTGCGACAATCTGGGCGATTTCAAGAACCTCATTGAGTGCCGCGCTCTCGCCCACAATTTCAGCACCCGGCCGCACTGCAGATTTGGGCATCTTCTCATCATCTGATCCAGCCACGGGACTACTCCATTCAGCACGTGGTTGAGAGTGCTTTGGGCACTCAGGACAATCCTGGAACGTCCTCCGCGCTACATATTGGACTTCGAAGGTCAATAAAAATTACAAATTGGTAGGGCGCTCCACCAGCCGGTTCGTCATTGTTTGCCTACCCTGCGTTGGGTCACCGAATGGCTGAAGAAGCTGGTCATCCAAACTTGAAGAGAACGCCGAACCCACCTCGTGGATACGTCCACTTAATATCGCCGTCGGGTCCGCATAACACCCTACATGTCCCGCATTCCAAGCAGCCATCGGAGACAATCGTCACCTGACGTCTGTCGTTCAGCTGGTAACATTTCGCCGGACAAACCTGTGTTAAGGCGATTAGGTTTGGACTTGGAAACAGGTGTTTCCTGACCGATATGTGCGGGCGGCCCGGGTCAACCAGATATCGGTTCTGGTAAAGCTTGTCCTCAACACGCCGTTTAACGATGGCCTTCATCTGAATCTCCCTTTAGCGCCACGCGCGGGCGAGCCGGACTGCGTCTGAAACCAATCCCCACCGGGATCGTGCTTTCAAAAAGGCGGCAGAGGTGGCAGTTTCTTTGTGAAGTTTTGAGGTTCCGTCGACGCGGACGAAACTGTGCGCAGCTTTAGATATCAACTTTGGATATGAAACAAACAAGCTCTGGCTGTTGGCATGGAGAAACCTTGGCATCTCTTTATGCTTCATTAGATCTTTGATGACGAAGGATGAGTCGAGCATGCTCTTATACAAAGCCAAGTTGCTTTTCACCATCGAGCCGCCGCGATCCTTTACGTCTGCGATCGCTTTACCCGCCAGATAACCTGATGTCATTGCGAGGTTCGAGCCCTCCCGATGTGCGGCATTGTTCAACTGGGCCGCGTCTCCAACCACGACCCACCCATTGCCGAAGAGCTGTGGGATAGCCGTAAAACCGCCTTCGGGAATGAGATGCGCAGCATATTCCTTCACCTCAGACCCGGCAATCAATGGCCGGATCGAAGGATGGTGCTTGAAAGCTTCAAGCAAATCGTATGGCCTTTCCATGGCGGCGGCCAAACCGGAAACGAGGCATCCTATCCCAACCGAGATGGACTCCTTGTTCGTATACAGAAAGCCAAGCCCCGGGACTCCCCGTGAAATTGTCCCACCTGCCTCGATCACACAGCCTTCGTCTGCAGTCAGGCCAAAGCGTTCTGCGATAACGTCCTCCGGCAGGAAATGCATCTCTTTCACGGCAAGTGCGACGCTGTCCGGCTTGGGAGTTTCACGGAAACGTCCTCGTGTTCCTAGGAAGCCATTCACCCCCTCAGCAAGCACCACGACGTCGGCAAAAATGGCCCCGCCAGGGCGGTCGGTGCATACGCCTGTCACGTTGCCGCATGAATCCTGGATAAGTCTTGTGGCCAATGTCTCGCAGAGAACGGTGCATCCGGCCTCACGCACCTTGGCCGAGAACCATCTATCGAATGGGGCACGGATGATCGTGTATCGGTTTGGCCTCCGTTCGTTAAAGTCATCCGACCGATAGTGAATTCCGGTGTGCGACGCGCCGTCCATGATCCAGAAGCGCTGCTCGACAAGATGCCGTTCAAGAGGCGCGTCATCGCGGAAGTCGGGAATGATCTTCTCCAGCGCGTCGGCGTACAGTATCGCTCCTTGAACGTTCTTCGAACCCGGGTACTCGCCGCGTTCCAACTGCAGCACTTTCAGACCACGCATGGCCATCGCATAAGCAGCCGCGTTACCCGACATACCTGCCCCGACCACGATCGCATCGAATTTCTCGTTCTTCATTAGCGGCACCTCAGTTTACTTGCATCGATTGGTATGAGGCGCTAGTCGCCTGGTGAACGCCGCGGTCAGTGCCGGCAGAAGACCGACTGCATCAGCCACAACCGCGACATGGGCGAAATCGAAGATCGGGGCATTGCCGTCGGTGTTGATGGCAACGATCAAATCAGCCCCTTCGACGCCAACCCGATGTTGGACCGCGCCTGATATTCCAGCCGCAAGATAAAGTTTGGGCCGGATCGTCTGGCCGGTTTGGCCAATCTGCCGATCAACCTCCATCCAACCTTTTTGAACCAAAGGTCGGGAGCAGCCGAATTCACCGCCAATTGTCCTCGCTAGAACCATCACACGCTCCAGATTCTCGGCGGTGCCAATACCAAGCCCGCCGGCGACCACGATGTCGGCATAGGCGAGGTTGATTTTCTCTGATCGTCCATCCGGAAGGAAGCCGAGAACCTTTGTGACAATCTCCTCCTCAATCATCATCAGGTCATGCCGAATGATAGGCCCACTTGTATTGGTCACTCTATTGGGAGTCGCCATGACCCGGGGCCGCACCGTCGCCATTTGCGGGCGACAGTTGAGAGTGTAGATCGTGCACAGCAGCGAACCGCCAAATGTCGGCCGGGTGGCTGCGAGCGAGCCGTCTGCATCGACATCCAACTCGGTACAGTCAGCCGTAAGCCCTGTTTCCAGGGTAGTTGCCACAGAACCGGCGAGGTCTCGCCCAAGCGAGGTGGCGCCGAGCAGCAGAATTTCCGGCTTATGGAGGATGACCAGGTCTGAGAGAGCTTTGGTGAAGGGCTCGTTTCGGTAGTCCGATAGCAGCGGTGACTCGACGAGGTAGGCGAGATCGGCCCCGTAAGCGAACGCCTCTGCAATGGCAGACCGACTTCCCAGGCCTTCCGCGGTTCCAATGACCACTCCCGCCAGTTGAATGCTCAGCTTATCGGCAAGCTTGCGCCCTTCACCGAGCAGTTCAATAGACACGGGGTGCACTTGACCTCGCTCAAGCTCGATGAAAACCCAAACGTGCCGATTGTCGCGGAAGTGTCTGGGCAATTCCTTCTTCGCGCTGGCACGACTGACGATTGGAGATTGACTTTCAGCTTCGTGGGCTTCCATTTATGCTCCTTGTTTCTCACGTGAGCCCATTCGGTTGCAAGCTCGCTTCCAATGCGGGCTGGTGCTCGAAGATCGACGCGATTATTTCGTCAGACAGCGGACCGCACTCGTCATCGTTTACTTCGATTTGGATTGCTTTCTCGGCCCGTGGGGTCGGGGCGAATACGCGCTTGACGACAGTCGGCGATCCTCTCAAGCCGCATTTAGCTATCTCCACAATACCGGCGTCGGCTGCACGCCAGGTGGGTATGTGCGCGCGCGCGGCACGCAACGCGTCAGCGACGGAGCCGCGCCGGATGGCGTTGACGCCTTCAAGGACACTGATCAAGCACGGCAGTCGGCTCTTCAGCATTTGTGTGCCGCCTTCCGAACGGCGCTCCACCGTGATCTCTCGGGCATGAAGATCGACTGAAACAATTTTCGTTACGGAGGTCAGTTGTTGCAGTTCAAGACGCCTGGCAATCCCCGGCCCCACCTGCGCTGTATCGCCGTCGATCGTCTGCTTGCCAGTAAACACGATTTCAGGCGCATGGCGGAGACCAAGGTTCGTAATAGCTCGGGAGATAGCAAATGAAGTTGCCAAGGTGTCTGACCCGGCGAAGTGACGGTCGCTAAGGAGTACCGCTTCATCTGCCCCGTATGCCAGAGCTTTCTCCAGCGCTTGTTTTGCCATGGGCGGACCCATGGTAAGCACAGTGACTTTACCCCCATACCGTTCACGCAGTTCAAGAGCTTCTTCCAAGGCGAAAAGATCGTAAGGATTGATGATTGTCGGCACGCCTTGGCGCATGATCGTGTTGGTAACCGGATGAACCCGGATCTGTGCGGAGTCAGGCACTTGCTTTATGCAGACCACGATATTCATGCTGTCTTTGGCTCCAACCGAATGTAGCTTTTGTGTCTCGGTCGGTCCTAGCACTCGTCGTGCCAAGCCGATTGCGCGGAGATCAGCTGGCGGATTTCGGGGGGATTCGGGTTGGCTAGTCGTCGACAGTGCGACAGCTTTGTCAGGTTTGCGACACGGTGGCTGCATGCGCTTGGCAGGGGTGCAACACTGCTCGCGAGATTTTTAACCGCAAACGATTTCGCTAGAGCACCGCGCCGCTTTCCATTGCCAGCATTTGCATCAAGCGCAGCTCATTCGACCGAGAAGTGTTGGCATTGAAGCCGACCCACTGCTGCCTCTTCAGGAGCAACACGACATGTGTCGACATTGTCGTTTCCTTTGTCGACTTCGTGACACGTCTTAGGATTCTTCGGTCCGGTATTTTATCCCTCTAAGTGTTTGCGGCAGCACCAAATTCCGTTCTGCCAAATCAATCCGCCCAGTCTGGCACGACGCTTGAAAATTGTTCTCGGGCCGCGACGGAACCAGCCGCGTCCAATGTCGCGGCATCACCCTCGGTTCGAACACGAAAAGGAAGCAATAATGGCTGCTCTGCGTCAGATAGCGTTTTACGGAAAGGGAGGCATTGGCAAATCCACCACCTCCCAGAATACGCTCGCTGCCCTTGTCGAACTTGGGCAGAAAATCCTCATCGTCGGCTGCGACCCAAAGGCTGATTCGACGCGATTGATTCTGAACTCCAAAGCGCAGGGCACTGTTCTGGATCTAGCCGCAACGAAGGGTTCAGTCGAAGATCTGGAACTCGGCGACGTGCTCAAAACTGGCTACGGCGGCATCAAATGTGTGGAGTCGGGCGGCCCTGAACCTGGCGTCGGCTGCGCCGGACGGGGCGTCATCACATCGATCAACTTCCTGGAAGAAAACGGCGCCTATGACGACGTCGACTACGTCTCCTATGACGTGCTCGGAGACGTGGTGTGCGGGGGCTTTGCTATGCCCATTCGCGAAAACAAGGCTCAAGAAATTTACATCGTCATGTCCGGTGAGATGATGGCTCTCTATGCTGCAAACAACATTGCGAGGGGCATCCTCAAATATGCCAGCGCCGGAAGCGTGCGGCTTGGCGGTCTGATCTGTAATGAGCGGCAGACCGATCGAGAATTAGACCTCGCGGAAGCGCTGGCCGCCAAGCTCAATTCGAAGCTCATTCACTTCGTGCCACGCGACAACATTGTCCAGCACGCGGAGCTTAGAAAGATGACCGTGATCCAATACGCGCCACGCTCCAAACAGGCGGCGGAATATCGATGGCTGGCCGAGAAGATCCACTCCAACTCGGGAAAGGGCACTATCCCTACTCCCATCACAATGGAGGAGCTGGAGGATATGCTGCTCGACTTCGGGATCATGAAGTCGGACGAGCAGATGCTTGAAGAACTTCTCGTCAAAGAGGTGCAGGCGGGTTTGGCGCCATAGTCGTCCGCAGATAGGGCGGCGCGGGTGACAAAGCGTGTTAGTCGACTAACCATGCCTCCTCGTTGAGGCTCCAAGCGAACCTTCGAGAGAGGAATGGCCCTATGAGCCTCGACTACGAGAACGACGGTGATTTCAACGCAAGGCTTATAGATGAGGTGCTCTCGCAGTATCCGGATAAGACGGCCAAGCGCCGCAAAAAGCACCTTGGCGTCGCGAAGGGCAGAGAGGCAGCCGAGCAGGGCTCCGATGCGCTTTGCGAGACCGGAGTGAAATCCAACATCAAGTCTATTCCGGGGGTGATGACCGTCCGCGGCTGCGCTTATGCCGGCTCGAAGGGTGTCGTGTGGGGGCCGATCAAGGACATGGTCCATATATCGCATGGACCTGTCGGTTGTGGGCACTATTCCTGGTCGCAACGCCGCAACTATTACGTCGGTCTGACGGGCGTCGACGCCTTTGTCACCATGCAATTCACGTCTGACTTTCAAGAAAAGGATATTGTTTTTGGTGGCGACAAAAAGCTCGAGAAGCTCATCGATGAAGTTGAGGAACTGTTTCCACTGAACAATGGTGTCAGCTTGCAGTCCGAGTGTCCCATCGGACTGATCGGAGACGATATAGAAGCTGTGGCGCGCAAGAAGGCCAAGGAGCACAACAAAACGATCGTGCCGGTGCGATGCGAAGGGTTTCGTGGCGTGTCGCAATCGCTTGGCCATCATATCGCCAACGACGCGATACGCGACTGGGTTTTCGATAAGAAGGACACCTACTTCGAACCCAGCTTTTTCGACGTTAACGTCATAGGTGACTACAATATCGGCGGCGATGCGTGGGCTTCGCGCATTCTGCTGGAGGATATGGGGTTGCGCGTGGTCGGCAACTGGTCGGGAGATGCCACGCTCGCGGAAGTGGAGCGTGCACCAAAAGCGACGCTCAACCTTATTCACTGCTACCGGTCCATGAACTACATCGCTCGGCATATGGAGGAAAAGTACGGCATTCCATGGATGGAGTACAACTTTTTTGGTCCTTCCCAGATCGAAACCTCTTTGCGCAATATCGCCGCGTTTTTCGGGCCGGAGACCCAAGAGAGGGCCGAAGCACTCATCACTAGATACCAACCTCTCGTCCAGGCGGTGACGGAGAAGTACCGTCCGCGCCTTGATGGCAAAACTGTGATGCTCTACGTCGGCGGATTGCGCCCCCGCCATGTCATTACCGCCTACGAGGATCTCGGAATGGAGATCGTTGGTACAGGCTACGAATTTGGCCATGGCGACGATTACGAGCGCACCGGCCACTATGTCAAAAAGGGTACGCTTATCTACGATGATGTGACCGGCTACGAGCTCGAGAACTTCATCGAGGCCATTCGTCCGGACCTCGTCGGCTCGGGCATCAAAGAAAAATACCCCGTTCAAAAAATGGGCATACCGTTCCGTCAGATGCATTCCTGGGACTATTCGGGTCCGTATCACGGCTACGACGGCTTCGCCATTTTCGCCAGAGACATGGATCTTGCCATCAACAATCCGGTCTGGGGCCTCTACGACGCGCCATGGAAGGCAACGCACTACTGCGATGCTTACGGTGTCTGCAGTTGTGGCCTGGATGATGAATAATCTTTGCTGAGCGACAACATGTTAGACGTCCTCCAAAGTCCACGCAGCCGCACTCGCGGCGAATAAGGATGAAAACTATGCCGCAATCGGCCGAGAAAGTTCTCGATCATGTTCCTCTGTTCTGCGAGCCGGAATACGAGAAAATGTTTGCCCGCAAGAAGTTAAAGTTCGAATGTCCGCATCCGGATAAGGTCGTGTATGCGCAATCCGAATTCACCGAGACATGGGAGTATCGAGAAAAGAATCTGGCTCGCGAAGCGCTGGTCGTAAACCCTGCTAAGGCTTGTCAGCCGCTCGGCGCTGTTTTCGCAGCGGCTGGTTTCGAGCGGACGATGTCGTTTGTCCATGGGAGTCAGGGTTGCGTGGCTTACTACCGGTCGCACCTGTCACGCCACTTCAAGGAACCCTCGTCTGCAGTTTCGTCTTCGATGACAGAGGACGCGGCCGTATTCGGCGGATTGAAAAATATGATCGACGGGCTCGCCAACACCTACAAGCTCTACGACCCGAAGATGATTGCTGTCTCGACGACTTGCATGGCCGAAGTCATTGGGGATGATCTTCACGGCTTCATTGAAAATGCCAAAAATGAAGGCTCCGTTCCGGTCGATTTCAATGTGCCCTTCGCCCATACCCCAGCCTTCGTCGGCAGCCATGTCGATGGTTACGACAGCATGGTCAAAGGCATTCTGGAAAATTTCTGGAAGAGCACCGATCGCGTGCCGACGCCTGCACTCATCAACATTATTCCAGGCTTCGACGGTTTCTGCGTTGGCAACAATCGAGAAATAAAGCGCCTGCTCGACACGATGGGAGTCGCCTACGTTTTCCTTCAAGACGCCTCGGACCAGTTCGACACCCCTTCCGACGGCGAGTATCGCATGTATGACGGAGGAACAACGATCGAAGATGTGAAGGCAGCCAAACATGCGGAGGCGACAATATCGCTGCAACACTATAATACGCGCAAGACGTTGGACTATTGCCGCGAGCTTGGTCAGACGACTGCCTCGTTCCATTACCCGCTGGGCATAGGGGGCACGGACGAATTCCTGATGAAGATATCCGAGCTTTCCAAGAGGGAAATTCCCGAATCTATCGATCGCGATCGCGGTCGGTTGGTCGACGCTATGGCCGATAGTCAATCCTGGCTGCATGGGAAGAAATACGGTATCTACGGCGACCCGGACTTCGTCTACTCAATGGCGCGCTTCGTCATGGAAACCGGTGGCCAGCCCACACATTGCCTTGCCACCAACGGCACCGCAGCCTGGGAAGCGGAGATGAAGGAATTGCTCGCAACCACTCCCTTCGGCGGAGGTGCGCAGGTGTGGGCTGGCAAAGACCTCTGGGCAATGCGGTCGCTTCTGTTGACGGAACCAGTGGATCTGCTGATCGGCAATTCCTATGGCAAATATCTCGAGCGTGACACCGACACTCCACTCGTCCGGCTTACCTTTCCGATTTTCGACCGCCATCATCATCATCGCTTTCCTATCATGGGCTACCAAGGCGGATTGCGTCTTCTAACGGTTATTCTCGACAAGATCTTCGACACACTTGATGAGGAGACCATGTGGGACGTTTCCTACGACCTCACACGCTAAATGCTTGGCCGGCGCAGGCCGGCCATCCGCCGCTGCATTGGAAGGTTGCGCGATGTCATCGACCGAGAAACAAATGCGAGATGCCACCGACGAGATATTCCGCAGTAAGGAAACCAAGCGGGTATGTCACGAGGCGCCGCAGCAGGGACCAGCAGCCGGTGGTGGCTGTGCCTTTGACGGTGCTAAGGTCGTGTTGCAGCCGATCACTGATGTCGCGCATCTCGTCCACGCGCCGCTCGCGTGCGAGGGCAACTCCTGGGACAACCGGGGAGCCGCGTCGTCAGGTCCAGTACTTTGGCGCACAAGTTTCACCACTGATCTTACCGAACTCGAGATAGTGACGGGAGATAGTGAGCGGAAGCTTCTCAAGGCTATCCGGGAGATCAAAGAGGGGTATGCGCCGGCGGCAATCTTTGTCTACGGAACATGTGTCACCGAACTGATCGGTGACGACATCGCTGCGGTCTGCAGACACGCAGCACAGAAGTTCGCAATACCAGTGGTGCCGGTGAAGTCGCCGGGTTTCGGCGGTTCGAAAAACATCGGTAACCGGCTTGCCGGCGAGGCGCTGCTCGAGCACGTCATAGGCACGGTGGAGGTCGACGATCCAAGTCCATACGACATCAATATACTCGGCGAGTTCAATCTCTCAGGGGAATTCCGATTGGTGAAACCGCTTTTGGACCGACTTGGTATCCGTGTCCGCGCCTGCATTCCCGGCGACGCGCGCTTCGTGCAGGTGGCTTCCGCCCACCGCTCGCGTGCAGCTATGATGGTTTGCTCCACTGCTCTCATCAATCTTGCTCGCAAAATGGAAGAACGCTGGAACATTCCATTCTTCGAAGGCTCCTTCTACGGCATTTCCAGCACCTCTGAATCGCTGCGGCGGATCGCCCAACTGCTCGTAAAGAAAGGCGCAGGTTTCGCGTTGCTCCAACACGTCGAGGCTCTCTTAGCAGAAGAGGAGGAGAGGGCATGGAAAAAGCTGGAAGTGTATCGGCGCAGGCTTGAGGGGAAGCGCGTTCATCTGAACACCGGCGGGGTGAAATCCTGGTCCATCGTGCACGCACTGATCGAAATCGGCATGGAAATTGTCGGTACATCCGTCAGGAAATCGACGGCCAGGGACAAGGAGAGAATCAAGCAGATGCTTAAGGACGAAAACCACCTTCACCAATCGATGGCAGCGAGCGAGCTCTATGCGATGTTACGTGAACACAAGCCTGACATCATGCTGTCGGGCGGACGCACTCAGTTTGTCGCGCTTGAAGCGAAGATTGCCTGGCTCGATGTCAATCAGGAGCGCCAGCATGCTTACGCCGGCTACGAAGGCATGGTGGAGCTGGCACGCCAGATTGATTTGGCAATCCACAACCCCGTCTGGGCGCAGTTGCGCGAACCAGCGCCGTGGAAGCAATTCGTTACCACTGCGAGACCGGCGGAAGGATCGGTATTTATATCGAGGTCTGCCGCCGAGGCCGCAAGTGGCTTCCATTGAGGTAACAACTATGGCCCGTATTCTAACTCAAACAAAAGCGACAGCGGTTAACCCTCTAAAGTCGTCTCAACCAATGGGCGCTGCCATGGCCTTTTTGGGCATCGATGGCGCACTGCCAATCCTTCATGGCAGCCAGGGATGTACCAGTTTCGCGCTTGTGCTGCTCGTGAGGCATTTCAAGCATATGGTCCCGCTGCAGACTACTGCAATGGACCAGATGGCGACGGTGGTGGGCGGCGCCGAGTTTCTCGAGAAAGCTCTCGTTAAGCTAAAAGCTCGCACGTGGCCGCGGCTGATCGGGATCTGCACCACCGCCGTGGCGGAAACTCGCGACGAAGATATCGCAGGTGATATCATCAACGCCAAAGGCGCGCGCCCGAGAAAACTCGTTGATACTGAAGTGGTCCTCGCACGCACTCCCGACTTTGCAGGGGCGGTGGAGGAGGGGTGGTCGAAGGCCGTTACGGCTACGGTCGAGGCAATCACCCGGCCCGGGACGCAGGATCGCGATCCGGCGAAGGTCGTCATCCTGCCGGGCTCGAACATCACAGTTGCCGATGTAGAGCATTTGCGGGAAACGGTCGAGAGCTTCGGCTTAACACCCCTCATTTTGCCTGACGTGTCCGGCGGGCCTGAAGAAGCTGTCCGCGATCGATGGATTCCGATCGCACGCGGTGGCGCGAAGGTAGAGCTTATCCGCGATCTCGGGGCGGCAACACTGTGCATCGCCATCGGCGAACAGATGCGCCGACCGGCTGAAGCTTTGCAGGGTTTAACTGGATTGCCATACGTGATGTTCGGATCTCTCACGGGCCTGAATAACGCCGACCGTTTCGCCTGGCTTCTTGCAGCGATTTTGCGCGACAACGCGCCAATGGCTGTCCGTCGTGGCCGCATGCAGCTGCAGGAGGCGATGCTCAGTGGGCATTTTCATTTTGCAGGGAAGAAGGTCGCCATCGGCTCCGAACCGGACCAGCTCTTGCAGTTCGCGCAATTCTTTATCGGCATGGGGGCGGTCATTACAGCTGCGGTCACCACGACCGGGGACTCAAAGGCGCTGCAAATAGTACCAACCGATACGGTCAAGGTCGGTGATCTTGGTGACTTGGAAGAACTCGCCGTAGACGCTGATCTACTCGTCACGCACTCCCACGGCCGACAGGCCGCAGAACGCCTCGCAGTTCCGCTGATGCGAGTTGGTTTTCCTGTCTTCGACCGCATAGGCAGCCAGCATAAACTGAACATCCTTTATCGAGGAACGCGCGACATGATCTTCGAAGTCGCCAACATAGTTCAGGCGACTCAAGGTCTGCCACCCGCTCGCGCACCTCTCGAACCGTACTCATGAGGTGAGCACCGCCGGACCCTTTCATCCGTCGCTTACTCATCCTCGTCGCACGAGGCGCCGCTCCTGATTACTTCATCGGCAGCCACATTGAACTGAAGAAGAAAGGAGGCCGAAGGCGTGGAGACAATGCCACACCCATTCTAGTTCGCGATATAATACTTTCTCTCACATCGTTACGAAGAGAAATATTATCGGATCGAGCTGACGCCTTTGCCAATTCGTGGATCTAAGTTGAGGACCAAACTATGTCTTCCGTAAAAACCGTTAATATCACGAACTTTCAGTCCGAAGTTTTGGAATCGACAATGTTCGTTCTCGTCGATTTCTGCTCTCCTGGGTGTCGCCCGTGCGACATGATCGCCCCAATCCTCGAAGACATCGCCGTCGAGATGAAGGGCCTTGTCAAAGTCGTTAAGCTGAATACCGCTGAGAACCCGAAACTCGCTGCTCAATACCTTCAGCAACGCTTAATAAACGAAAAGTTCGCTGCCTTCGTAGTTCCCACCCTTGTAATCTTCAATGGCCGGAAGGTCGTCGACACTTTGGAGGGCTTCCAGCCGAAGTCCGATATCGAAAAGTGGATATGTCGAACGGTAGCTGATTACTCATGATGTGAATGGACAAGCAGAGCAACCGGCAAACCGCCCTGGGTTTGCCGGAGGCTCCAACTTCTGAGAAAAGGGAGCCGACATGAGCAAGACAACGAACAAGGTTTCAGCGGAAGTCCGCGAGCGTGCGATCCGCTGTTGCTGGTGGGAGGCTGCGCCTGAGCCGGTCAAGAGTCCGTGGGTGCGTGGTGCCTTCAACGCCTGCACCATGGCATCACACGATCTGCCCAGCGTCCTCATGAAATATCAAATCTACGGATCGAAAAGGCCGCTCTCGAAGTCAACGAGAGTGCCGAACAACTCAAGCGCGACAGACCAACCGTACCGTTTAGTGCGCCTGGTTGTTGCTGTGGTCAGCTCGTAACGGCAGCCGGCAAGAATCATCTGCCGGACTGTCTTCCGGTCGGCCTCCACAAACGGTCCCACAGTGGCGGCTTTGCCGGAGGCACATGACGCGCAATGTGGGGCAGTATCTGGCTGAAATACGTGACGTCTCACTCAGTCTGACACCTTCACGACGCGCGTTTCGTCAGATCAATTCGACAACGCATCAACACGTGCATCAAACGGCGCTCAACTCTGGTAACAGGAAAGTTCATGCACTGGGTCAACGTCAATTTCAACAACTTCCAGTTAGAAGTTCGGGAATCCCCATTACCTGTTATCCTTCACCTTTGGGCTGAAGGCTGCGGCCCATGCGACACGATTGCTCAGATCCTAGAAGAAATTGCCGTCGAGATGAAAGGCAGAATCAAAGTCGCCAAGCTGGATCTCGGTAAGAACAGGGAACTCGCCGCGCAATTTGGTATGCATTTTATTCCGATCGTAGCTTTCTTCAAGGGGGGCATAGTCAACGATTTCTTTGTCGGTGCCCCGCAGAAATCCGCTATTGTGAAGTGGGTACATAAAACTTTGCTGACTAGCTCGTGAAGCACAGGTGGAGCAACCGTAGGCGAGAGTTTAAATGCGGGAGATTGAGGCGGTCCGACCGTACGGACGATGAAGGTTCTGTAGATGGCGAGCAAAGGCTGGCCTTGCATTATTGCAATCGTTCACCCCGAAGGCAGCTGTATCAATGTGTTGACCACGGGTTCCGCGGCACACCCAATGGGACGGGCATAGGCGAAGTCACGGCGCCCGGTGGTATTAGCAGGTGAGGCAATATGAGCAGTTTCTCAATTCGCAGACATCACAGCTGGCGTCCTGGCATCTTCGAAGCCAGGGGAGCGCGCGCACGGGATCAATGCCAACCTCCTGCATAAAAAACGGATAAAGCAGCCCCGCGTGCCGCGGTCGTTTTTATCGGCGTTCATCCCGGTTCACTTCAGCCGGACCGTACCCGAAGGCAATGATCACCGCGCCCTCCTGGAGCTACAGAAATGACGACTTGGGTTCATTCGCACTCCGTCGCCAAATTGGCCGTCGAAGTTCGCTTCCTGATTTGGCGACGACCATATGGTCGATCCCATTCGGCTCCGCAAGAACATTCAGTCTTGCTAGACTATTTTGTATTGCTCGTCAGATCGTCTCCCATCAGTATTTGTCCATAGTGAATTTCTCTAGGTCTGTGAGCTGGCAGGACCGTCAAATGCCGGGGCTAAACACTCGGTACGTGCGACGGTTTCTGCGCATAGTTTCGTCTCCGGGCGATCCTTGATGCGCAATTGCAGTAGCTTAATGCCGAGGGGCAAAGCCAAGCCACTCGGCTTTCTCAACGATCAGGTGAAACGGATCGAGCTTCACGTGAATACCGCCTTTCCAATCACCGGCGTGGAGGGTACGGCCATCTCGCGAGGCTCGAGAGGCACGCCGCCATGCGCGATGTGACCTGCAGCGGTTGCGAGCGCAAAAGCCTCGGCGATGGCGGCGGGATCGCCTGCGCCGGCAACGGCGGTGTTGAGAAGAACGGCATCATAACCGTACTCCATCACGGCAGCAGCATGAGACGGGCGGCCGATGCCGGCATCGACGATGAGCGGCACATCCGGAAAATGCGCTCGGAATGCCCGCAGCGCCATCGGGTTCACCGGTCCCATGGCGGAGCCGATTGGCGCACACCACGGCATCAGGATTTGGCAGCCGGCTTCCAGCAGCCTTTCGGCCACGACAAGGTCGTCGGTCGTATAGGGGAACACCTGAAAGCCCTCGCCATTCAGGATGCGAGCCGCTTCGACAAGGCCAAAGACGTCAGGCTGCAGCGTATCGTGGTGACCGATCACTTCGAGCTTGATCCAGTCGGTATGGAAGACTTCGCGCGCCATTCTCGCCGTCAGCACGGCCTCTTGCACGCTGTGACATCCGGCCGTATTCGGCAGCACACGCACGCCAAGCTTGCGGATCAGCTCGAAGAAGGCGCCGCCCGCTTTGCCGCCGGCAGTTTCGCGGCGAAGTGAAACGGTGACAATCTCGGTCTTTGAGCGCTTCACCGCTTCTGCAAGGACAGCTGGAGACGGATAGCGGGCTGTGCCGAGCAGCAGGCGGGAGTGGACTTCAACATCATAAAGTTTCAGCATCTCAGCCTCCTTGCATGGGTGAGAGTATTTCGATGCGGTCGCGCTCGCCGAGCCTGAATTGGGCGCGGTCCTCGCGGTGCACCAGCTCGCCGTTCACTGCAGTTGCCATCCATTCGCCTTCGCAGTCCAGAGCGAGAAGAAGATCTGCGAGCGTTGTGGCCGCGACCTCCTGTTCCTCACCATTGATGATGTAGGTCATGATGCCCTCCTATCCGGTTGCTTGCCTTCTTCAAGAAGAAGCCGCGCCACCTCGCCTGCTATGGCCGGCGCCAGCAGAAAACCGTGGCGGTAGAGGCCATTGACATGGAAGGTGCGCCCCTGCTGCGTCACACGCGGCAGATTGTCGGGATAAGCTGGCCGCACGCCCGCGCCAGTTTCCGTGACCCCTGCCTCGCCGAACACAGGATTGAGCGTGTAGGCGGCATTCAGCAACTCCATCAGCGAACGCGCGGTAATCGGGCCGGTATCGTCATTTTCGATCATCGTCGCCCCGATCATGAAGCGATGTCTTTCGCGCGGCACGATATAGATGGGGTGGCGCGGATGCAGCAGGCGAACGGGACGAGAGAGCGTTGTCTCGCTCGTTTCGACGCAGAGCATCTCTCCGCGAACACCGCGCAATCCGGGCAGCTGGCCGATCTGGGCAGCCCCGGTGCAGTCGATCACGCGATCATAATGGGCAATGTCAGCATTGTGCGTGGCGCCGAGTGTCAGACGCATGCGGGCTTCCTCGAGTCCGGAGGCCAGCCCCGAGAGTGCCTGTCGCGGATCGAGATGCGCTTCATGTCGAAAGAACAGTGCCCTACGGAAACGGCCTGCGAGATCAGGTTCAAGAGACGCGATCGCCTGCTCGTCCAGCCATTCCCATCCGCTTGTCCGGTGGGAAAAGCGGTCGAGTTCGCCGGCATCGCGCCCGGCCGCCACGACAAGTGTTCCCCGGCGATGGACATGGCCGGGCAATGCCGCCTCCCACCAATCGGCGGCAAGACGGCCGAGCGCCAGTACCGGCTCCTCTGCGCTTTCCCGTTCGCACCATGGCGCCAGCATGCCGCCGGCAAAGCCGGAAGCGCCAGCCCCGACCTTGTCGGCATGTTCAGTGACACTGACCCGGAGACCGTGCCGGTAGAGCTGCCAGGCAACGGTGAGGCCGGCAACGCCGGCTCCCTTGACGAGAATGTGCATCGTCATTCTCCGGTTGGCGTTTTCGCCGCTTCGGCGATCGGCATGTAGAGATCGCCGCCATCGCGATACCTCGCGGCCATGGCTTCCAGCCCTTCTTTCTGGGCTTCGGCACGAATGTCGTGGGAAATTCGCATGGAACAGAATTTCGGGCCGCACATCGAGCAGAAATGCGCCACCTTATGGGCTTCCTTAGGCAGCGTCTCGTCGTGGAAGCTGCGGGCAGTTTCGGGGTCCAGCGAGAGGTTGAACTGATCCTCCCAGCGGAATTCGAAACGGGCACGCGAGAGCGCATCATCGCGCAGCTGTGCTGCCGGATGCCCCTTGGCGAGATCAGCCGCGTGAGCCGCTATCTTGTAGGTGATAACGCCGGTCTTGACGTCATTGCGATCGGGAAGACCGAGATGCTCCTTCGGCGTGACGTAGCAGAGCATCGCGGTGCCGAACCAGCCGATCATGGCTGCGCCTATTCCAGAGGTGATGTGATCGTAGCCTGGTGCGATATCGGTCGTCAGCGGCCCAAGCGTATAGAAAGGTGCCTCGCCGCAGACCTCGAGCTGCTTGTCCATGTTCTCCTTGATCTTGTGCATCGGCACATGGCCGGGGCCCTCGATCATAACCTGGCAGTCTTTCGCCCAGGCGATCTTGGTCAGCTCTCCCAGTATTTCCAGTTCGGCGAATTGCGCTGCGTCGTTGGCATCGGCGATGGAGCCAGGGCGCAGGCCGTCGCCGAGCGAGAAGGAAACGTCATAGGCGCGGCAGATGTCGCAGATCTCCTCGAAATGTTCGTATAGGAAGCTTTCGCGATGATGATGGAGACACCACTTCGCCATGATCGAACCGCCGCGCGAGACGATGCCAGTAACACGATTGACAGTCAGCGGGATATAGGCGAGCCGCACGCCGGCGTGGATGGTGAAGTAGTCGACACCCTGCTCGGCCTGCTCGATCAGCGTGTCACGATAGACCTCCCAGGTCAGGTTCTCGGCAATGCCCTCGACCTTCTCCAGCGCCTGATAGAGCGGCACGGTACCGATCGGCACCGGCGAATTGCGGATGATCCATTCGCGGATGTTGTGGATGTTGCGGCCGGTGGAGAGATCCATGACCGTGTCAGCGCCCCAGCGGGTCGCCCAGACCATTTTCTCGACTTCTTCCGCCATCGACGAGGTGACAGCCGAGTTGCCGATATTGGCGTTGATCTTCACCAGGAAATTCCGGCCGATGATCATCGGCTCGGCTTCGGGATGGTTGATGTTGGCGGGGATGATTGCCCGACCCGCCGCCACTTCCTGCCGGACGAAATCCGCCGTCACATGGTCCGGAATGTGCGCGCCGAAGCTTTCGCCGTCGCGGACCATCGCATCCGCGTGCACCTTGCGGCCAAGGTTTTCGCGTATAGCGATGAACTCCATTTCCGGCGTGATGATACCAGCCCTCGCATAGGCGAACTGGGTGACGGCCTTGCCGTCCTTCGCGCACAGCGGCTGGCGTAGCGTGGGAAATTCGGGCGTCAGCCTTTCGCCGCTGGCGAAGCCGTTGTCTTCGGGACGGACATGGCGGCCCTGATACGCCACGACGTCGCCGCGGGCGAGAACCCAGTCGCGTCGCAGTGAGGGCAGCCCCTGTTCGATACGGATCTCGGCGCCCTCGATCGTATAGGGGCCGGAGGAGTCGTAGACGACGACGGGCTGCTCGCCCGATGTCGGATGCAGGCTAATTTCGCGCATCGGCACGCAAATTTCGGGATGGACTTCTCCCCGAATGTAGATTTTCTTGGATGCCGGCAAGGGGCCGGTGGTGACGGTTGGGGTGCCTGCGATATTCATGGTTTGAGGCTCCAAGTTTTCGATTGGAGACCCAGTCCTCAGCCGGAATGATGAAAAGACGCCGGCACGGATTCCACGCGTGAATCCACTGCCTTGGAGCGCTTGCACCGTCCCTACGCCAGTATGAACTGGATCAGGTTCAACGGGTCACTGCGCGCGATAGCAGTATCTCAGCCCCTTGCCGGGACCCCCCTGGTGAATGCGAAAATGGGTAGAGGGTTGCCGAGGTACTGTCAAGCGACGATCCGCGGTGGCTTGGGATGCAGGTTACACTCACGCGCGTGCCATTGTGACAGCTAGGTCACGGTCGCGAAGCATGTGACTGGTCCTGCGGCCATTCCATAAGATTGCATGCATCGTTCATTCTCCGTGCGGAGCGTCATTGCCCTGAGCTGCAGTGCTTGACACTGATCAAGATGACTCGCGTTCACCCGTTCTCTTTCGAAAAATGAATTGGATGGCCGTCGCACAAGCTCTATCGAGAAAGCAACCGCGGAACTGGAAAGTCTAGCACATTATCCGTGTAGCTTTCGACCACGGCGCTAAACGGCGTTCCGTCTCGAAGTTTAAGGACGGCACGATGTTCGAGCAGGAACGGCGGCAGGCTAAGGGAACTTGTTTCATGCGCTGTTAAGCCGTCCATGTCCCAGCCTTCGGATAGGGGGGACCAGAGCAACGTGGCAGACAGGTTTGTGCGAGTGAAATTAAGAGCCTGAACGGCTCTGCCAAACGCGATATCGCTGGTCTTCAAAGCCCGATTCATCTCTGCAGTTAATTTTGCGGGTACATACCAATTGTCGGCTTCCGACAAGACGCGGTCGCCGCAGACCAGGCGGACACGGCGATAAGCGACCAGCTCACCGGGTCCGACGGTCAGAAGTTCACGGACGTGCTCGTCGGCCGGCTTGTCTTGCCCGCGGACACGCTGTGCTACGATCTTGGAACCTTCCGGCGCGAGCTTATGCGCCGCGCACCAGCGGTCAAGGGTCAACGTAGCACTGGCGTTGCTCAGGAGAGCGGCATTCAAGGTCTGGAGGACCGCAAGCGCTTCTACTCGAGATCCCGGCGTGTTCAGCCACTGAGACCGCGTGGACGATCCTTGTGAAAAAGCAATCTGCGTGCCCAGCACCATGCCGACCGCTGCAAGTCCGGCGATGCGGATGCATTTCAAAGAAGATAATAACACTGAAAATGAACTCCTTTTCTGCGGCAGATTTGATGGGCGAACTGTGCGGGTCAAATTTTGTGATTTTGGTAGGCGAGCATTGCTTCCTGCAGCAAGGTTTGAACTGCGCCTTGCGTGTACCGGATAAGGGCCAGGTTATCGATTGACTGCTTACCACCTTTCGATGTTCTTAGCCTTATTGGCCCGCACCTGTGAAGCCTAGGCCCAAGCTGTCCTTCGCTTGCATCGCATCGATATCGTCGATGACAACCTCCACCCCCGCGCGCCGAGCTGTTGTTGGAGTTTGAAACCGATGGCGACTGCGTCGGCGATTTCACCCTGGAATTTGGAAACAAGACTGACTCTTAAATCGGGAACGTGGCGGCCCGTCCGAACTCTCCGAGTTCTATACACTCGTAACCCTCACCTACGGATTTTAGCGCCTTTGTCGTCCTCCTCGCTCTTTGCGAAATGTTCATGTCGTTGGATTGGATAAAAGAGGTCGCAGCCGTAAGCCCAATCCAAGAGCAATTGTTGAAAAAGGGTCTTCTTCTTCGACGCAGAGTCCTTCTGCCGGTGGTCGACGGCCGCTGCCCGCAAACGCGAGTCGGCAAGGTACTTGTCTGATTTCTTGTTGCGCTCCATGCCATCGTGCTCCTTGTGTAAACCTGCCGGCGATGATGTCGCCTGCAAGGGTTCAGCTTCATAGGAAAAAGTCTGTCCTGTTGTGATATCGGAAGCCGAGTTGCGGGACATTTGATGAAGTTGATACATAAAGCAACGTACTCGATAGGATATACTTTCTGTTATAACGCCAATTATCGAATATAAGAATTCGTACTGGTGGTAAAACAGTAGGTTATAAGAATATAAGTTCGCATATATTATTGCATATATTGCACTTCCTTTCTTTGGCTGCAACCGTCAAGACCACTTTGTCGTCCACCGCTCTACGGCTGAAGCAATCAACTGCACGATATGGAGCGCCGCCTCAGTCTCCGATCGTGGAGGGAATGATCGCGGCCCAGGCATCCCGGTCAGACGAAAACGGCGCGGCAAACGGATCGCCGCCGAAGACGCCTAGAAGGGCAACCTCGCGTTCTCCTTGACTTCCTTCATCACGAAGAAAGTGCGCGTCTGGCGCACGCCCGGCAGGGCGATTAGCTTCTGGCCGTGCAGCTTGTTGAAATCGGCCATGTCACGGACGCGGATTTTCAGGAGGTAATCGAAATCTCCGGCTACCAGACTGCAGTCCAGCACTTCCTTCAGCTCCATGACAGCGCCCTCGAATGCGCCAAAGCTCTCAGGTGTGGAGCGATCCAATACCACGCCAACCATCACCATCGCGCTGAGGCCGACGGCGCTCGGCGCGACCTCCGCCCGAACGCCGGTGATGTAGCCCTCCTCGAAAAGGCGCTGAGTTCGCCTATGGCAAGTTGCAGCGCTGACATTCACGCGCTCGGCAAGATCGGCATTGCTGAGCCGGCCCTCCGATTGAAGAGCGCGTAAAATCTTGAGGTCTATTCCGTCAAAATCCACTGTGGAAGAAACTTTCATATTGGATCTCACAATTGAAGAAGTGGTGTATGATAGCGAAAATTGATCTCAATCGAGAAAGTTCTTGCAGGAAAATTAGAGAGCACCTTTCAAAAGATATCAGCTAGCCTTGTGCCACGAATCGGTACGGAGGCCCTGATTGATGTCATTGTTGGAAAAGTTCGAACGTTACCCGCTCACCTTCGGCCCGACTCCGATCGAGCACTTGCCACGGCTTACTGCGGCGCTGGGCGGCAAGGTCGAGATCTATGCCAAGCGCGACGACTGCAATTCGGGCCTCGCGATGGGCGGCAATAAGCTCAGGAAGCTCGAATATATCGTGCCCGACGCGATCGCCTCCGGCGCAGATACGCTGGTGTCGATCGGCGGAGTCCAGTCGAACCATACGCGGATGGTGGCTGCGACTGCGGCGAAGATTGGCATGAAATGTGTCGTCATCCAGGAGAAATGGGTGCCGCACTACGATGCGATCTATGACCGTGTCGGCAATATATTGATGACGAGACTGATGGGCGCCGACAGCCGGCTAGTCGACGCTGGGTTCGACATCGGCATCCGCAAGAGCTGGGAGGACGCGATTCAGTCGGTGGAGGACGCGGGCGGCAAGCCCTATGCGATCCCGGCTGGCGCTTCGGTACATAAGTTCGGAGCCCTCGGCTATGTCGGCTTCGCCGAGGAAGTCGCGGCACAGGAGAAGGACCTAGGCTTCACCTTCGACTACATCATTGTCTGCGTTGTCACCGGTTCGACCCAGGGCGGAATGATCGTCGGCTTCGCCGCAATGGACAGGGCTGACAGAGTCATTGGCATTGATGCCTCGGGCACACTCCAGCAGACCCGGGATCAGGTGCGAAAAATCGTCGACGCGACCTCAGAACTCGTGAACCTTGGCCGGTCGGTGCGTGAAGACGAGATCGTCATCAACCCTGACTATGCCTATCCCTCTTATGGAGTGCCCTCAGAGGAGACAAATGAGGCGATCCGACTCGCGGCGCGCACCGAGGCGATGATCACCGACCCTGTTTATGAGGGAAAGTCGATGCAGGGGATGATCGATCTTGCGCGAAAGGGCTTCTTCCCCGAGGGCTCTAAGGTGCTCTACGCCCATCTCGGCGGCGCCCCGGCAATCAACGGCTACAGCTATTACTACAGGGACGGCTGATTGGTGCCGTCAGGTTAACCGGCCGCGAACAGGTGGATAATTGCAGTCGAGACTATATAGATCCGCACTTCCTGAACGCAATTTCGCGTCAACGATGAAAGATCCATGCGGAATCGGTTTCTTGATGCGGCGCGGGCATCTCAACGCGTCATTGTCCACCCCCGCCTAAACCGTCGCGTAAGTGCGGGGAGTGACCCGTTTGGCCGAGGCGCTTCGCCTCTTTACTGGCAGGCAGTCAGACCGCCCGGATTTTGAATGGGGGCGAAACCGACGCCGTCGATTGTGTTGTCGTTGCGGGCAATGAAGCAGTAATTGTCATTGGCATGGGGAGCTGCAACGACGCATGAGTTTGCCCCCGCCGGAATGACATAGGTGTCCAATCCGTTGATCGCAAAGACCGAGGCTGTTCCATTCGGATGGGGTACCGGCTGCTTGGTGAACAGGATGGCATTCTGTGGTGGCGCGACTGCGATAGGCTGATGGTTCCGGCAATCGGACGAAAAGACGAGTTGTGCTGCCGCGGGTATAGCGGTTACGACAATGGAGGAGATGGCAATGAGAAGTCTTGCAGCCATCTTGCCGCGAGGACCTGTTTGGCCGGTGAACTTCGTTGTGATGCGTGACATGGCTATTCTCCTGATTGCAAGGATTGAGGGGATTGCTCAAGCGTCTGTGATGATCCTAATTCTGAGTCTATGGTCCTCCTGTCGCCGAAAAGGTCCCGTTGGCATTGTAGGTCACGATGTACGTTGCGTAGCCGGTGGTGAAATCGCAGCAGGCGGCGTCGCTCTCGTCGTAAGCCACTGTGCTTCCGACCGGCTGGTAGCCCATCTTCACGAAAAAGATTTGCTTCGGTATGCAGTTCATGACGGCATTGGGGACAGGAGCGACGAAGCTCGAGAGTATGACCGCCTGATTGTTGTTCAGTGCGACGACGCCGCAATAGAGTTCGGGATGCGGCAACGGCGTATAGGAAGGC
>NZ_JBIXJN010000032.1:0-53791 GCF_052871115.1 Rhizobium sp. LARHSG275
TGACCGGCCTTGCGCCGATTGCCTGCGAAAGTGGCGAGCGGGCCGGACATCGCTCCATCAGGGGCGGACGCCCAGCACCCAGGAACGCCATCTACATGGCCGCCCTGTCCGCCTCCCGTCACAACCCAGACCTCGCGCGCTTCGCCGCAAGGCTGAAGAAAGTCGGAAAACCCAATAAGGTCGTCCTCGTCGCCGTCATGAGAAAGCTCATCGTCCTGGCAAACACCCTCATCACCAAAAACCGCATCTGGACACCAAATCCACCTTGACACCAAACACAGATGCTCATCCGCCTGCCGGCACCTTCTCCCCGCTGGGGAGAAGAGGACATGTCGCGACCTCTCCGTTCCTCGCGCCCCTTTCACAGAGCATACTGCGGACTTTTCATTTGCCAGGTCTTCTGTGGGCGATCTATTCGGAAAGCAGTTCATCCGTCTCAGGACCATCTTCGACCTTGCGCAACGGCCTGAAGCTCATCCGGTGTAGCGAGCAGGGGCCGTGTCTCTCGATGCCGGCGCGGTGCTGCGCCGTGCCATAGCCCACATGCGCGGCAAAGCCGTAATCCGGAAATACCTTATGCGCTCGCGCCATCATCCGGTCACGCGTCACCTTGGCGACAATCGAGGCCGCGGCGATCGAGACCGAGCGGGCATCGCCCTTGACCACCGCCTGTCCGGGGCAGTCGAGCCCGGGCGGCACGTCGAGCCCGTCGGTCAGCACGTAGCTTGCCGGAATGGCGAGGCTGCAGATGGCGCGGCGCATGGCGTCGAGGCTTGCCTTGCGGATATCCGTCTCGTCGATACGCGTCGAACTGGAGGAGGCGATGGAAACGGTCGCAGTCGCCAGAATCTGCACGAACAGCTCCTCGCGCCGTTGCGCCGAAAGCTGCTTGGAATCGTTCAGACCCTCAGGGATGCGCCGGGGATCAAGGATGACGGCAGCAGCCACGACGGGTCCCGCCAGCGGCCCGCGGCCTGCCTCGTCGGCACCGGCGACCGGCCAGTGGCCGGCCTTGCGGGCTTTGAGTTCCAGTCGGAAATCCGGCACGAGCGGAACCGTGTCGAAAAGCAGGGGAGAATCGGGTGGCGTGCGAGGTTTCATGCGGCTGAACCTCGCACGCCAACCCGATTTCCCGCAAGTCCCCGGATCAGGGCGGCGGCCGGGGACGCTCCGGCGGATGGTGGCGGTCAGGGCCATCCGCGGGAATTGCGCTCGGGGCTCGAAAACAGGGCGGTTTTGTCGAGCTGCCGATGCGCAAGCTAGAAGCAATTCCGGGAAAAGTGTGCAGCGGTTTTCCGTCCGGAATTGCGTAAAAGGGTAGAGGAAATTCCAGGAAAAGTGTGAATCGGCTTTGCCGGAATTGCGTGGAAACAAAAGGTTAGAGCAGCGATAGTTGTACGCCGCTGCCGTCTGGCGGCACGAACAGATCGTCGCGCAGCGGCACGCTGCGTCGCGTCAGCTCGAAACGTCGGGCTGCCATTTCAAAGCGCCGGGCGATCTGCCAGGCATAGGGACCGGCGCCTTTCATGCGCTTGCCGAATTCGGCGTCATAATCCTTGCCGCCGCGCATCGAGCGCACCAGCGACATCACATGCCGGTAACGATCGGGATAATGCTGCAGCAGCCAATCGCGAAACAGCGGGCTGACCTCGAGCGGTAGCCTGAGGATGACATAGCTCGCCTCGGCAGCACCGGCCGCCTTCGCGGATTCGAGAATACGCTCCAGCTCATGATCGTTCAGTGCCGGGATGAGCGGGGCGGCCAGCACAGCCGTCTGGATGCCTGCTTCGGCAAGCGTGTGGATCGTCTCCAGCCGCCGCGGCGGCGTGGCAGCACGTGGCTCCATCGTCCGGGCAAGCTTGCGATCCAGCGTGGTCACCGAGATGCCGACACGCACCAGGTTCTTAGCTGCCATCTCCTGCAGAATGTCGAGATCACGAAGGATCATCGCCGACTTGGTGACGATCGATACCGGATGGTTCGCCTTGTTCAACACCTCGAGAATGCCGCGCATGATGCGCCATTCCTTCTCGATCGGCTGATAGGGATCGGTATTGGTGCCGATCGCGATCACCCGCACCTTGTAGCCGGGCTTGGCGAGCTCCCGCTCCAGCAGTTTTGCCGCATCGGGTTTGGCAAACAGCTTCGTCTCGAAATCGAGCCCCGCAGAAAGCCCCATATAGGCGTGTGTCGGCCGGGCGAAACAATAGATGCAGCCGTGCTCGCAGCCGCGATAAGGATTGATCGAGCGGTCGAAGGAAATGTCCGGCGATTCGTTACGGGTGATCGCCGTGCGCGGTTTTTCGACCTGCACTTCCGTCTTGAACGGCGGCAATTCTTCCCACGTCTGCCAGCCGTCGTCGACGGTCTCGCGCTGCTGCGCTTCGAATCGACCTGTCGGGTTCAGTCCCGCCCCACGCCCACGACGCCGATCGACCTCGACCCTCAGACCGGAGGAAACGATCATCGCATCGGCAATATCTGCCGTATTGGCAGGCGCGAATGCGGCCTGCCCTGCCAGGGACTGCTCTCTCATCGGATTCTCCCGCGGCGAAAAGCCATCGCCGTCGCCCGTTTTGCTGATTAAATTCCTATCCGCAAAAAGAGAACAATGCAAGAACAAAATGAGGAAAACGGCGCTGGCAAAAATTTGTGCGGCGCATTATAAATAGTCAATGTTGACGGTTGTTCTCGAATGTCAGGATCAGGAATCTGAGCTGGCACAGACTTTATCGGTACTGGTGGCGGGCGCGGTGGAGGGGCTGGTGAGCGATGTGGTCGTGCTCGATCACGGCTCGCGCGACGGCACCTCGCGGGTGGCCGACGCCGCCGGTTGCCGCTTCCATTCGCAATGGGATATCAAGGACATCGTCCGCGCTGCCCGCGGCGAATGGCTGCTTTTCGTCGAGCCGGGTGCAAGACCCCAGGCCGGCTGGATCGATGAGATCGCCGAATATGTGGCGCTGAACAAGCTGCCGGCGCGCTTCACCGCATCGCGCGGCTACCGGCGCCCGTTCTTCCAGCGTGTCGGCCGGACCGTGCCGCCGCTGGAACTCGGCTTTCTCCTGCCGAAGAAGCAGGCGCTCGCCATCGCCAAAAGCGGCATGCGGCTCACCGAATTCGTCAAGGGCCAGAAGCCGCGCCGGCTGGCGAGTGAACTCATTCCCTCCTGGGTCGCCCGCGCTGCGCGGTAGGTTCGCGACCCTCTCCACCGTTCGCGCAAAAGATGGCGCCCAATAGGATTTCGCGCTATAATTCAATCATGGCGCCGTCGAAGCGCCTCGCTTCGCAACGGAATGGCCATGGAATGCCGGTGAACGGCAGAACAGGTCAGCAAAATCTCCTTTTCTGCCGGGTTCCCGGCGAAAGGAGGTGCGTCATGACACGCGGTAGGGTCTACGGCGTACGCAGTATGGTCTTCGGCCTCATAGCCGTCATATTGCCGACAATGGTGATCGCGCATCCGCATTCGGTAGCATCGCAGATGATGCGCAGTTGCGCAGGCCGACCCGAAATCGTCAATTTCCTGGACAAGAACTTCGCCGAAAAGCTCACGGCAGTCGGACTGATCAACCAGAACGCCATTCTCGAGGTCTATGCCGCCGAAAGCGGCACCTGGACACTCATCGTCACGGATGTTCATGGCATAAGCTGCGTCCTGCTGTCGGGTGATAGCTGGGACACGATGCCCGTCCTGCCGGGCATTGCGACATAACGCATGTCGCGCAAAACTGTGCTGCGGTTTTGCAATAACGACATGCGTAAAAACAAAGACCTGAAGCGCAAGGAGCGAATCTGAAATACTGTGACGCGCCTTAGGCGATGCCGCTGTTGCAGGCAGTCTATTTGGTCGCGCCGCGTTTCAGGTGCTCGTCCAGACGCGGCATGATCTCGACGAAATTGCACGGCACGCTGCGATAGTCGAGCTGTCCTTTCAGAATGCCGTCCCAGGCATCCCGGCAGGCGCCGGGCGAACCCGGCAGCACGAAGATGAAGGTGGCGTTGGCAACACCTGCCGTGGCGCGCGACTGGATCGTCGCCGTGCCGATCTTCTCGTAGGAGATCCGGTGGAATATGGCGGCAAAGCCGTCCATCCGCTTTTCGAATAAAGGTTCCAGCGCCTCGGGCGTCACATCACGGCCGGTAAAGCCGGTGCCGCCAGTGGTGATGACGACGTCTATATCTTCGTTCTCGGTCCAGGCCTTCACTCGCGCGGCAATCTTTTCGCGATCATCGGGCACAATTCCCCGGTCGACCAGCCTGTGGCCCGCCTCCGTGATCCGCGCCGCCAGCGTATCGCCTGACTTGTCCGTCTCCGGCGTGCGGGTATCCGAGACAGTCAGAACCGCAATGCCGACCGCGATGAAGGGCCGTTTTTCGTCCAGATCTGCCATCATGCGCCTCCCGAAACGGTTTCCGTCGCCTGGAAATACCAGTCAGGGCGCGCGTCGTGAAGTGCTGCCGCCGCATCTTTGGCAGCAGTTATGCTCGCAAATATGCCGAAACAGGTGGCGCCGGAACCGGACATGCGGGTCAAAAGCGCGCCCTTCGCTTGCAGCATCGCCGAGATCGCCGTGATCTCGGGCACGAGTTCGCGCGCCGGCGGCTCCAGGTCGTTGCGGGCAGCAGCAATTGCCGCGAGCCAGTCGGCAGTCTGAAGCCGGCTCGGTGCCAGACGCAGAGCCGGATTGTTTTTCTCCGCCAGCCGGCGGAAGACCTCGGGCGTCGAGACGCCCTTCAGCGGATTGGCGAGCACCATGGCAAAGGCCGGCAGCTCCGGCACGGGTTCGAGCTCTTCGCCGATGCCGCGGGCAATCAGCGGCCGGCTCGCAAGGCACATCGGAACGTCGGCGCCGAGCTTCAGGGCGAGAGCTGCGAGCGCCTCCTCGGGCAATGTCGCGCCCCAGAGCCGCATCAGCCCGCGCAGCGTCGCGGCAGCATCGGCCGAGCCGCCGCCGATGCCGGAGGCAACAGGCAGGTTCTTTTCCAAATGGAGGCGGACGGGGAAGGCGAGGGGACCGATCGCCTCGCGCAGGAGGTCGCGCGCCTTCAGCACCAGGTTGGTGCCGCCATCGCCGGCAAGTACCTCGCCGAAACGGCCAGACAGAATAAATTCGTCGCCCGGCGACCGCGTGAAGCCCAGCCGATCGCCGTGATCTGCGAAGGTCACCAGCATATCGAGCAGATGATAGCCGTCCGGTCGCTGGCCCGTCACATGCAGGGCCAGGTTGATCTTCGCGCGAGCTTCCTCGGTGATGCTGGAGCATGATGCCGAAAAGTGTGAGAGATTTTCGGACGACATCATGCTCTATTTCTTTGACCTGTTTCCGGCCAAGCCCTTATCAGGCATGCCTTCCGCCCGTCAGGATTTCTTGTCGACCGGCGGCGGGATGACGGGCGCCGGATCCGGCTGCTTCTTGTCGGCCGCCTTGGCATCGTCGCTGGCGGGAGGCAGGCCGTTGGCGACTTTGTCCTTGATCTTCGGGATCTCGGCAGCTTCGGGCTCGGAGCTGAGCGCCCGGTTCCACTGGTAGACGGCCTCGAGCTTGCGGCCGACGCGCCAGTAGGCGTCGCCGAGATGGTCATTGATCGTCGCGTCGCCGGCCTTGATCTGGGCGGCGCGCTCCAGCTCGTCGACGGCATCATCGAAGCGGTTGAGGCGGAAATAGGCCCAGCCGAGCGAATCGATGATGTAGCCGTCGTCGGGGCGAAGGTCGACGGCCTTCTTGATCATGCCGAGACCTTCGTCGAGGTTCCGGTTCATGTCGATCCAGGAATAGCCGAGATAGTTCAGCACCTGCGGCTGGTCGGGATTGAGCTCCAGCGCCTTGCGGAAGTTCGGCTCCGCCTGGTCCCACTTCTTCAGCCGCTCATAGGCAATGCCGCGCTGGAAGAAGACGCTCCAGTTGGCGCGGCCGGGAATGGGGCCGATCGCTTCGACGGCCTTGTCGTAATTGGCGGCCATCGCCTCGTAGTCCTTGGCGTCGGAGAGCACGCTGCCATAGGCGAGGTAACTGCGGATGTCCTTCGGGTCGGAGGCGATCAGCGCCTGCAGGTGCTTGCGCGCCTCGTCCACCTTGCCGCCCTGGGCAAGGGCAAGACCGAGCTGCAACTCGGAGATGCGCCGCATCGGCGAATTCTCCGGCACCTTCTTGTAGAGCGCGATGGCGCGGTCCATCTGATTCTGTTTCTCGGCGATGCCGCCGAGCAGCACCAGCGTATCGGCGCTGTTCGGATCGAGCGCATTGGCCGTCTGCAGGTATAGCGAGACGATGTCCTCGGCGCCGTCGCGGTTCAGCGCCCCGCCGACGGAGAAGAGCACGCCGGCAGCCCCTTCTTCGGCCGTCTTGACCTGCTGTTCCTGCTTCTCGTTCTTTTCAATGCTGTCGCGCAGCGCGTTCAGCGGCGCATAGTTCGGCAATAGGTTGTCGCCGACGGAAACGGCGTCGAGCGCCTTCTGCTTGTTGCCTTGTGTTGCTTCGAGGCGGGCAAGCGCCATCACCGCGCGCATGAAGGTATCCGGCGCCGTTGCGCCGCCTTCCTTGTCGAGCACGGCATCGTTCAGATGCTGACGGGCGGCTTTCACGTCGCCGGTGACGATGGCGATCGCCCCGGCATTGTAATTCTGGAAGATGCGGAACCAGTCCGGCCCCTTCATCTTCTCGACCATGGTGAGTGCTTCCTTGCCTCGGTCGGCGCCGACGCGGGCCCAGGCGAGCAGCAGGTCGTTCATCATCCGGTCGAGATCGTTCGGCCCCTTATATTTCAGGATGGACTCGGCAGTCTTGTAGTCGTCGCGGCGCACGGCATCCATGCCGCGCACGATCGTGGTGATGCGCTCGACGGAAGGATCGCCTTTCAGGTCGTTGGCATATTTGACGCCCTCCTTGATGTCGCCACTGAGCAGCAGCGAGATCATCAGCCGCTGGCGGATCTCGGGATTGCCTGGCTCGATCTGCAGCGCCTTCTTGTAGAGCTCGATCGCCGTTTCGTAGTCATGATCGACATCGGCGGTGCGCGCCGCGAGGAAGGCGCCGGAGAAAGTGGTCACGCTGTCCGCATCAAAGTGAGCGGCCGTACCGGCATCGTCTGCCTTGGCCGCATCCTCGGCGTTCACGCCGCCGACACTGCCCAGCGAAAGGACAGCTGCAAGCGCTGCGCTCGTAAGAAGACGGATGGCAAGTCTCTGCCGCATTAGGAAACCTTTCTTCGACAGCGTCCCGACAAATGGTGCCGGTCGCAAAACCAGTTGCGATCACTGATTCACAACAGGATGGCTTTTTTGAAGCGGCGCTGCAAGAAAATCAGCCTGCGATCAAGGACGTTTGATCAATTGACGCGCTCGATGCAGAAGTCGATCACTTCCATCAGGGCGGATTTCCAGACCGTATCCGGAAGGGGCGCAAGCGCGTCCCGTGCGATCGTTCCGTAATGGATCGCGCGGCCGATCGTGTCGCTGAGCGTGCCATATTTGGTGATCAGCCCCAGCGCTTTTTCGAGATTGGCGTCGGTGCTGTTGCCGGCTTCGATCGCATCGCGCCAGAAGGCGCGCTCGTCCTCGGTGCCGCGGCGATAGGCCAGAATGACGGGCAGGGTGATCTTGCCTTCGCGGAAATCGTCGCCGACATTCTTGCCGAGATCGGCCGCCTTGCCGCCGTAATCAAGCGCGTCGTCGACGAGCTGGAAGGCGAGCCCCAGATTCATGCCGTAGGATTTCAACGCATTGCGGCCGGACCGGCCGATCTCGGCGACGATCGGCCCGACTTCGGCGGCAGCGGCAAAGAGGGCCGCCGTCTTGGCGCGAATGACGGAGAGATAATCGTCCTCGGTCGTCTCCATGTTCTTGGCGACGGAAAGCTGCAGCACTTCGCCTTCCGCGATCACGCAAGCCGCGGAAGACAAGACGTCGAGCGCATCGAGCGAGCCGACATCGACCATCATCCGGAAGGCCTGGCCGAGCAGGAAGTCGCCGACCAGCACGCTTGCCTGGTTGCCCCAGATCATCCTCGCCGTCGATTTGCCGCGGCGAAGATCGCTCTCGTCGACGACGTCGTCATGCAGCAGCGTCGCCGTGTGCATGAACTCGACTGAGGTTGCGAGCTTGACGTGGTTTTCGCCCCTGTAGTCGAACAGCGAGGCGGAAGCCAGCGTCAGCATCGGCCGCAGCCGCTTGCCGCCCGATGAGATCAGATGGTTCGCCACTTCGGGGATCATCTGCACGTCGGAGCCGGCCTTGGACAGAATGAGCTGGTTCACTCGCTCCATGTCCGCCCTGGTGAGATCGACCAATGGCTTGATGGATGCCAGTTTGTTTTTGCTTTCTTCAAGCGGTATGACCACGCCCAACGACCCGGACTCCTGTTCATTCTTTGCATCTGACAATAGAAAGGGGCGATGGACGCGGCAAGGGGTGAATTGTCGCGCTGAGCGAAATTGGAAGGAAAACGACGGCAAATGCATGAACTTATCCGCGCCAACGACCCCGTTCTTCTCTCCTATGCCGAGAGTTTGATGAAGGATGCCGGAATTCACTGCTTCATCGCCGATCAGGGCATGAGCGTGCTGGAGGGCTCGCTCGGCATGCTGTCGCGCCGCCTGCTGGTGGATGAGGAGATGGCCGATCAGGCGCGCCGCATCCTCATCGATGCCGGTCTCGGCGGCGAGTTGCGCGAGCGGAAGTGAGCTCCGATGACCGGGGAAACCACTGACACCATCGATGCCTTTCATCGCGGCGCCTTCCACGTGATGCAGCCGAAGGGCAGGGGCCATCGCTCCGGCATGGATGCGATGCTGCTTGCGGCTCTGGTTGCCGACGATCGCCCGGTCAGGGTTGCCGATCTCGGCGCCGGCGCCGGTGCCGCCGGTCTTGCCGTCGCCTCACGGCTTGCCAATTCGCAAGTGGTGCTCTTCGAGCGCTCGGCCGAGATGGCCGATTATGCCCGCCGCAGCATCCTCTTGCCCGACAATGCCCATGTCGCGGGCCGCGTCAGCGTCGTCGAGGCCGATGTGACGCTGACCGCCAAGGCGCGCAACGATGCGGGGCTCACCGATGAGAGCTTCCACCACGTCATCATGAACCCGCCTTTCAACAACGCCGGTGATCGGCGCACGCCGGATGCGCTGAAGGCCGAAGCCCATGCGATGACCGAGGGCCTGTTCGAAAGCTGGATCCGCACGGCCGGCGCCATCATGATCCCAGGCGGGCAATTGTCGCTGATCGCCAGGCCTCAGTCGATCGCCGAGATCGTTGCCGCCTGCGGCCGGCGCTTCGGCGGCATCGAGATCACCGCTATCCACCCGCGTCCGGGTGAAAACGCCGTGCGTATCCTGGTGACTGGTATCAAGGGATCGCGGGCGCGGCTTTCGCTGCGGGCGCCGCTCATCATGCACGAAGAGGGGAGCCACAAGTTCTCCCCTCTCGTCGATGATTTCAACAATGGCCGGGCGGCCTACGCCAGGCTTTAGACTGGCGCCACACTTTTCCTGGAATTGCTTCAGCCGGTGACGAAGTCGAAGAGCAGCTTGACGTTCAGCCCGGCGATGACGACCGCGATCAGATAGGCGATGCCGCTCAGCCAGCGGGGCGCCACGAGTTCGCCCATCTTGGCCTTGTTGGCGGTAAACATGACAAGCGGGAAGACGGCGAAGGAAAGCTGCAGGCTGAGCACCACCTGGGTGAGGATCAAAAGCTCGGCCGTGCCCTGGTCGCCATACCAGATGGTGACGATCGCCGCCGGCACGATGGCGATGGCGCGGGTGATCAGCCGGCGTATCCATGGCTTCAGCCGGATCTTGAGAAAGCCTTCCATGACGATCTGGCCGGCAAGCGTTGCCGTTACCGTCGAATTGAGACCGCAGCAGAGAAGGGCGATGCCGAACAGCGTCGGCGCGATGGCGAGGCCAAGCAGCGGCGACAGCAGCGAATAGGCATCGCCGAGTTCGACGACGTCGGTCTTGCCGTGCGCATTGAAGGCGGCGGCCGCCAGGATCAGGATCGAAGCGTTGATCAGCAGCGCGAAACACAGCGCGACCGTGGAGTCGATCGTCGCAAAGGTCAGCGCCTCCCTCTTTTCGGGAACCGTATGGCCGTAGGCCCGCGTCTGTACGATACCGGAGTGGAGGTAGAGATTGTGCGGCATGACGGTCGCGCCGAGAATGCCGAGTGCCAGATAGAGCATCTCGGGATTGGTGACGATCTCCGTGGTCGGGAAGAAGCCGGTGAGAACGGCGCCCCATTGCGGGTCGGCCAGCAGGATCTGCACGCCGAAGCAGACCGCGATGACGCCGAGCAGCGCGATGATGAAGGCTTCCACCCAGCGGAAGCCGAGCTTCTGCAGGAAGAGGATAACGAAGACGTCGAGTGCGGTGATCAGCACGCCGAGTTCGAGCGGGATGCCCATCAAGAGGTTGAGGCCGATCGCCGTGCCGATCACCTCGGCGATGTCGGTGGCGATGATGGCGATTTCCGCAAAAGCCCAGAGCGGCAGCGAGACATATTTCGGAAAGGCGTCGCGGCAGGCCTGGGCGAGGTCACGGCCCGACGCGATCGCCAGACGCGCGCAGAGCGATTGCAGCACGATGGCCATCAGGTTGGAAAGCAGCGCGACGGTGAGCAGCGCATAGCCGAATTTCGAGCCGCCGGCGAGGGATGTCGCCCAGTTACCGGGGTCCATGTAGCCGACGGCGACCATGTAGCCCGGCCCGGCGAAGGCCGCCGCCCTTCGCCACATCGAGCTGTGACGCCCGGTTCCGACGGTGCGGTAGACATCCGACAGCGACGCCTCGCCGCGTTCGTGCCGCCAACCGCTCTTTGCATTCGGATTAAGGACGTCCATGCGATTTCCACCTGTTCTATCGTCAGCGCACTATGACGAATTAGAATGATAATGCAAGTCATTCGCAACAACAAATTCAAACCCGCTATTTTCGGGAACGCGGGGATTGCGTTTGCCGTTCCAACGCATACATGGATGCCGATCGCAAACTGCGATCGTGCGACCCGAAGCGAAGGATGGGAAATGGCCGGATTCTTGAGAAAACTGCTGCCGAAACGGTTCCGCAAGGACGGCATCACCATCCCGGTCGTCCGGCTGCAGGGGGCGATCATCAGCGGCGGCGGCCAGTTCCGGCCGACCCTCAATCTGGCCAATGTCTCTCCGGTTCTGGAAAAGGCCTTCGCTATGAAGGACGCGCCGGCGATTGCCATCTCCATCAATTCACCGGGCGGTTCGCCCGTCCAGTCGCGCCTGATCTTCACCCGCATTCGCGAGCTTGCCCGCGAGAAGCAGAAGAAGGTTCTGGTCTTCGTCGAGGATGTCGCCGCCTCCGGCGGCTACATGATCGCGCTCGCCGGCGACGAGATCATCGCCGATGCCACCTCCATCGTCGGCTCGATCGGCGTCGTCTCCGGCGGTTTCGGTTTTCCCGAACTCTTGAAGAAGATCGGCGTCGAGCGCCGCGTCTATACCGCCGGCGAAAACAAGGTGATCCTCGATCCTTTCCAGCCGGAAAAGGAGAAGGATATCGAGTACCTGAAGAGCCTGCAGCTCGAAATTCATCAAGTCTTCATCTCCATGGTGCGCGAGCGTCGCGCCGGCAAGCTGACAGACGATGCGACGGTGTTTTCCGGCCTGTTCTGGAGCGGCACGCGCGGCTTGGAGCTCGGCCTCATCGATGGCCTCGGCGACATGCGCCAGGAGTTGAAGAGGCGCTACGGCCAGAAGACCAAGCTGGAGCTCGTCACCGCCGGCCGCGGCCTGTTCGGCCGCCGAATTCCCGGCGTGTCGCCGGTGTCGCTCGAGGGCGCTGCATCCGGTCTCGCAACAGGGCTTGTCGAAGCGGCGGAAGAGAGAGCATTGTGGAGCCGTTTCGGGCTTTGAAGGGAGCAAGAGAGGGGCATGCCGCAGTTAATTACCATTCTGATCCTGATCTTCTCAGCCTGGTGGCTCTACCGCCGCTTCGTCTCTGACGCCCGCAAGCTCGCCGAAAAGTCGCGCCGCGCCGAAAAGGAGCGCCAGACCGGCGCGATCGGCACGCTGGTCAAGGACCCGGAGACCGGAGAATACCGGCTGAAGCGCGAGGGCGAATAAAATTAAGAGCACAAATTGAAGGGTCTCGCCACTGCTCTGCCCCATCCAGCATCCTAAACCCCTCCCCAACCCCTCCCCACAAGGGGGAGGGACTAACCCGGAGTACCCGCCTCGCTCCTCCTTAAACGTCGAAGATCTGGAAAGCGGGCGCAGCAAGTTAAGCCCCTCCCCCTTGTGGGGAGGGGTTGGGGAGGGGTTTTAGATCTCTCCGCCGCCGCAAAAGTCTTGACCCCTGCCGCCCTCCATGGCACCTGTCGCGCCGATAAATCCCACGCAATCGGTGCCGTTCGATGTCAGCTATCCCAGACCATATGAACCCGAAGCGCTCCTTTCAGGCGCTGATCCTGACCCTGCATCATTACTGGGCGGATAAGGGTTGCGCGGTGCTGCAGCCCTACGACATGGAAGTCGGCGCCGGCACCTTCCATCCGGCCACCACGCTGCGCGCCCTCGGCCCCAAGCCCTGGAAGGCCGCTTACGTTCAGCCATCCCGCCGCCCCTCCGACGGTCGCTACGGCGAGAACCCGAACCGGCTGCAGCATTATTACCAGTACCAGGTCATCCTGAAGCCGAACCCGCCAAATCTGCAGGAGCTTTATCTCGGCTCGCTGGCGGCGATCGGTCTCGATCCGCTGCTGCATGATATCCGTTTCGTCGAGGACGATTGGGAAAGCCCGACGCTCGGCGCCTGGGGCCTCGGCTGGGAATGCTGGTGCGATGGCATGGAAGTCTCGCAGTTCACCTATTTCCAGCAGGTCTGCGGTATCGAATGCTCACCGGTATCAGGCGAACTGACCTATGGTCTCGAACGCCTCGCCATGTATGTCCAGGGCGTCGACAATGTCTATGACCTGAACTTCAACGGCCGCGACGGCGACGAGAAGATCAGCTATGGCGATGTCTTCCTGCAGGCCGAGCAGGAATATTCGCGCCATAATTTCGAATTCGCCAATACCGAGATGCTCCATCGCCACTTCGTCGATGCCGAGAAGGAATGCCGGGCGCTGCTCGATGCCGGCGCCCCCGGCGACAACGCCAACCAGCGCCTCCACAAATGCGTCTTCCCGGCCTATGACCAGTGTATCAAGGCAAGCCACGTCTTCAACCTGCTCGATGCCCGCGGCGTCATCTCGGTCACCGAGCGGCAGAGCTACATCCTGCGCGTACGCACGCTCGCCAAGGCCTGTGGCGAAGCCTTCCTGCTGACCGACGCCGGCGGCGTCAATCTGGCCAAAGAGGCGGCGTGACGCAACAGCCCGCCAGCCGCATCATCCATATCAACGGCTGGCCGGGCACTGGAAAGCTGACTGTCGGCCGCCTGCTGGCGAAGAGGCTCGGCGCGCGGCTCGTTGATAATCACATGCTGCTCAATCCGGCTGAGGCCCTGTTCTCGCGCAGCGATCCGCTGCACGCATCGCTGCGGGGGCAGATCCGCCAGGCGGTTTTCGATCATGCAGTGCGCGCAGACCCGGCTGAAAGCTTCGTCTTCACCGATGCCTTATCGGACGATGCACAAGACACTGCGACCTTCTCCTGGTATCGCGATCTGGCTGCCGCGAGAGGCGCCGATCTGGTGGCAATCCTGCTCGATTGCGCCCCGGAAGAGAACGCCAGGCGCCTTGTTTCTCCCGGCCGGTCCGAGGCGCTCAAGCTGACGGATATTGCGGTACTGCAACGGCTGCGGGCAAACCATAGGCTGCTGCGCGGGCTGGCTGAACGCACCGTCGAAATCGACGCGACAGGCCTTTTGCCGGAGCAGACGACGGCCCGAATCCTCGGAGATATGGGCGTTTGACGGCAGCCGGCAAAACCGCTTAGTGTCCGCCCGGACATTACTTCGCTGCGGGGGATTCGCGATGTATATTGCACTTGGCGTCATCGTTCTGGTCGCGCTCTATCTCATCTTCATCTACAACGGCCTGGTTCGCGCGCGGCAGATGGCGGAAGAGGCCTGGTCGGGCATCGATGTCCAGCTCAAGCGCCGCGCCGACCTGATTCCGAACCTGATCGAGACGGTCAAGGGCTATGCCGCCCATGAAAGGTCGACGCTCGAAGAGGTGGTTGAGCTCCGCAACAAGGCGCAGGCCGTGCCATCAGGCGATGTCGCCGGCAGGGCGCAGGCGGAAGGCCTGCTCGGCCAGGCGCTCGGTCGTGTCATGGCGCTCGCCGAGGCCTATCCGGATCTCAAGGCCAACCAGAATTTTGCCGAGCTGCAGGCCTCGCTGGAAACCATGGAAGGCGAGCTGCAAATGGCGCGGCGTTATTACAACGGCGCCGCCCGCGATCTCAACGTCAAAGTCGAAAGCTTCCCGTCCAATCTTGTTGCCGGCCAGTTCGGATTCTCCAAGCGAGAATATTTCGAAATCACCAACGAGGCCGACCGCGCCGTCCCCACCGTGAAATTCTGACGATCCGGCATTTTGCCTTTGCCAGAAAGCGATTAAGAGCAAGGGCAGATCGCGGCCGGCAATGGTCGTCTCATGGACGGAAGAAAATAGCATGACACGCACAGCCAAACTCACGATCATTCCGCCGGGCCGGCCGCTTTCGGGCCGCGCCATGCCGCCGGGCTCAAAGTCGATCACCAATCGCGCCCTGCTGCTCGCCGGCCTGGCGAAGGGCACCAGCCGGCTGACCGGGGCGCTGAAGAGCGACGATACGCGCTATATGGCCGAAGCGCTGCGCGCCATGGGTGTTTCGATCGACGAGCCAGACGATACCAGCTTCGTCGTTACCGGCAGCGGCAGGCTGCTGCCGCCGAAGGCGCCGCTCTTCCTCGGCAATGCCGGTACGGCGACACGTTTCCTGACGGCGGCTGCGGCTCTGGTCGACGGCACCGTCATCGTCGATGGCGACGAACATATGCGCAAGCGCCCGATCGGCCCGCTGGTCGAGGCGATGCGCACGCTCGGCATCGACGTGACCGCCGAGACCGGCTGCCCACCGGTCACCGTCAAGGGCACCGGCCGCTTCCAGGCCGACCGCGTCCGCATCGATGGCGGCCTGTCCAGCCAGTATGTTTCGGCACTGCTGATGATGGCGGCCGGCGGCGACCGGCCGGTCGATATCGAACTCGTCGGCGAGGATATCGGCGCACTCGGCTATATCGACCTGACCACGGCGGCGATGAAGGCCTTCGGCGCCAAGGTCGAGAAGACCAGCCCCGTCACATGGCGGGTCGAGCCGACCGGCTACCGTGCCGCCGATTTCATCGTCGAGCCGGATGCCTCGGCTGCGACCTATCTCTGGGCGGCCGAGGTTCTCACCGGCGGCGCGATCGATCTCGGTGTTCCCTCCGATACCTTCTCGCAGCCCGATGCGCGCGCCTATGACATCATCGCCAAATTCCCGCATCTGCCGGCAGAGATCGACGGCTCGCAGATGCAGGATGCCGTTCCGACCCTTGCCGTGCTTGCCGCCTTCAACGAGACGCCGGTTCGCTTCGTCGGCATCGCCAATCTGCGCGTCAAGGAATGCGATCGCATCCGGGCGCTCTCGACCGGCCTCAACCGCATTGTTTCAGGCCTTGCCCGCGAAGAGGGCGACGATCTGATCGTGCAGTCCGATCCCGCACTTGCAGGAAGGCGTCTACCGGCGGAGATCGACAGTTTCGCCGATCACCGCATTGCCATGAGCTTCGCGCTTGCAGGGCTCAAGATCGACGACATTACCATTCTCGATCCCGATTGCGTCGGCAAAACCTTCCCCGCCTATTGGCGGACGCTCGCGGCACTCGGCGTGAAATACCAGGACAACGATTGACGGAACGCGCAGCCGAGGCTGCCGGCGAGGAGACAGGGATGGGGCGTCGGGTTTTCGGATTTTGCTTTGCGCTGCTGTTGACGCTCGCCGCTCCGGCGGTGTTTGCCGCCGAGGTGATCGACAGTTTCGCCTCCGATATCGCGCTCGAAAAGAGCGGAGCGATGACGGTGGCGGAAACGATCACCGTCAATGCAGAGAACAACCAGATCAACCACGGCATCTTCCGTGACTTCCCGCTCTATTTCACCGATGCCGCGGGCCGCCGCCGCAGCGTCGATTTCGATATGGTCTCGGTCCAGCGTGATGGCGATAACGAGCCCTGGCACACCGAGTCGATATCAGGCGGCATCCGCATCTATGCCGGTTCTGCCGATGTGACGGTGACGCCGGGCCGTCATAAATATGTCTTCACCTACAGGACCAATCGCCAGATCCGCTATTTCGATGATCATGACGAACTCTACTGGAACGTCACCGGCAATGGCTGGATCTTCCCAATCCGCTCGGCAACGGCGACGGTGCACCTGCCGCCCGGTGTCGGCGCCACTGATACGATTTTCTTCACCGGCCCGGAAGGCGCGACCGGCAAGAATGCCCGCGTTAGCGAAACCGGCGCCGGCCTGGTCTTTTCGACGACCGAGCCGCTTGGGGCCCGTGAAGGCCTGACATTCTCGATCAAGATGGCGAAGGGCGCCATCGATGCGCCGAGCGCCGATATGGAAAGCAGCTGGTGGTTGAAGGACAACCGCAATTATTTCATCGGCTTCGGCGGTCTCATCCTCGTCTTCGCCTACTATACGCGCTCCTGGCTGAAGGTCGGCCGCGATCCCGCCCGCGGCGTCGTCGTGCCGCGCTGGGATGCGCCAGACGGCATCTCGCCGGCACTGGTCAACTACATTGACAATAAGGGCTTCTCCGGCGGGGGCTGGACGGCGCTGTCCGCCACCGCGCTCAATCTCGCCGTTCGCGGTTACGTCAAGCTCGAGGACCTGAAGAATTCGATCGTCATCAGCGGCACCGGCAAGCCGCTCGGCAAGGAGAAATTCCAGGCCGGCGAGATCGAATTGCTGAAGGTTGCCGGCGGCGCCAGCTCGACGCTGACGATCGACAAGGCCAATGGCGAGCGGGTGAAGTCCGTCGGCCAGGCCTTTCGCTCGGCGATCGAGAAGGAACACCGCGACAAATATTACAATTCCAACCTCGGTTATACCGCAGGCGGCATCGTGCTCAGTGCCGCCGCCCTGGTGATACTGTTCGTCTTCGGTTCGCTCGAGCCCGAGACGATCGCGCTGATGCTGATTCCAATCGCCATCTCGGTCTTCGTCGCGGTGTTTGCCGCCGGCCTCGTCAGATCGGTGCATCGCGGCAAGTCGCTGTTCGGCAAGATCATCGCCATCATCTCCACGGCGATCGGCGTTTTCGTCGGCGTCAGCATCCTGGCGATCATGGTGATGGTGCTCACCTCGTCGCTGATGGAGCTGCATGAAACGCCGATGCTCTTTGCCGTCGGCGGCATCGTGCTTTTGAACATCCTCTATTTCTTCATCATGGGCGCCCCGACCCCGCTCGGCGCCAAGATGATGGACGGCATAGATGGCCTGCGCCAGTATCTGACGCTTGCCGAGAAGGACCGGATGAACACGGCTGGCGCGCCCTCTATGTCGCCGCAGCATTTCGAGACGCTACTGCCCTATGCGGTGGCGCTCGGCGTCGAAAAGCCCTGGTCGCGCACTTTCGAGGCCTGGCTTGCGGCAGCTGCCGCCGGCGCGGCTGCCGCCTATGCACCCGCCTGGTATTCCGGCAATTTCAACAGCGGCAGTTTCTCCGATCGTATCGGCGGCTTTTCCTCGTCGATGGCCTCGACCATCGCTTCGACAATTCCTTCGCCGCCGCCGTCTAGTTCATCCTCCGGTTTTTCCGGCGGCGGCTCGTCCGGCGGGGGCGGCGGAGGCGGCGGAGGCGGGGGTTGGTGAGCTTTCCCGCTTGACCTTTCGGTCCTTCGCCCTTAACCGCCAGACGAAACAGGAAAGGGTCGCGCATGAAGGTTCTGTTGATCGGATCGGGCGGACGCGAGCATGCGCTCGCCTGGAAGCTGGCGCAATCGCCGTTGATGACGGAATTCTATGCTGCACCCGGCAATCCCGGCATTGCCGAACACGCCGTGCTGGTGCCCGTTGACATCGAGGATCACCAAGCGGTCGCGGCCTTCTGCAAGGACAAGGCGATCGATTTGGTCGTCGTCGGTCCGGAGGCGCCGCTGGTTGCCGGCCTCGCCGACCGGCTGCGCGCCGATGGCCTGGCGGTCTTCGGTCCCTCCGCTGCCGCAGCCCAGCTCGAGGGTTCCAAAGGCTTCACCAAGGATATCTGCGCCCGCTACGATATTCCGACAGGCGCCTACCAGCGCTTCAACAATGGACCGAAGGCCAAAGCCTATATCCGCGCCGAGGGTGTGCCGATCGTCGTCAAGGCTGATGGCCTTGCCGCCGGCAAGGGCGTAACGGTTGCGATGACGATCGAGGAAGCTTTGGCTGCTGTCGACGACTGCTTCGAAGGCGCCTTTGGCGCTGCCGGCGCCGAAGTCGTCGTCGAAGCCTATCTTGATGGCGAGGAGGCGAGCTTCTTCTGCCTCTGTGATGGCAAACATGTGCTGCCGCTCGCAACCGCCCAGGATCACAAGCGGGTGGGCGAGGGCGATACCGGCGTCAATACCGGCGGCATGGGCGCCTATTCGCCGGCGCCTGTGATGACCGCCGAAATGGTCGAGCGCACCATGAAGGAGATCATCGAGCCGACGATGCGCGGCATGGCCGAGAGCGGCCATCCCTTCTCCGGTGTGTTTTTCGCCGGTCTGATGATCACCAAGAAGGGGCCGGAACTGATCGAATACAATGTCCGCTTCGGCGACCCCGAATGCCAGGTGATGATGATGCGGTTGAAAAGCGATCTTCTGTCGCTGCTGCTCGCCACCGCCAACGGCACGCTCGATCAGGTCAACGCCGAATGGAGCGACGATCCGGCACTGACGGTGGTCATGGCGTCCAAGGGTTATCCCGGCGCTTACGAGAAGAATACGCCGATTCTCTCCCTGCCGGATGCAGGCGAGGGCGAGAAGGTGTTTCATGCCGGCACGGCTCTGAAGGACGGCGCACTGGTTGCGACCGGCGGCCGCGTGCTGAACGTCACCGCGTCAGGTAGCACGGTCGCCGAGGCCAAGAACCGCGCCTACGCGTTGCTCGACCGGGTAAGATGGGAAAACGGCTTTTGCCGGCGCGACATCGGCTGGCGGGCGATCGAGCGGGAAACCGGCTCGGAATGAGTATAAACCGGCCCGTTCTTTAAATTTTTACCCTTTCCCCTGACGGGATAGAAACAAAGCTGCGCTAATTTGCTCCCAAGATGAGACGGAGTAGCGTTGATGCGTCAGATTTTCCTCGGTGCGGCAATCCTGCTGATGGCAGGTTCTGCGATGGCGTCCTCGATCGAGGTGGTCGGCAAGACTGCGCCGCGCGCTGAAGGCAGCATCGTCACCGAAACCTGCGCCCATTGCCCGCCGCTCCAGACCGAGCTGACCAAGAGGGACTATACGGTGCCGGAGCTGAAGCCCGGCGTCCTCGAGGCGAGTGAAATCCGCGATGTCGGCGGTGAAAAGAAGATCTACCGCACCGAAGGCTGGATGGGTGGCTCGCCCGTCGTTTTCGTCAGCAAGGCGACGCCTGAATCCATGATTGCGGCCGCGCCGCCGGCGCCGCCGGTCGACGGCATCGACATGAATTCAACCACCGCGGCCGTCATTGGCGGCGACGCCAGGCCCGTTGCGGCAGGTATGGTGGAACAACCGGCAGCGCTTAACGCTTCCGAATTCAAGCTGCGTTTCTAGGAGCAACTTCCGGCAAAAGTGTTGAGCGGTTTTGCGTCCGGAATTGCCTAAACAACAAATTCCCTGCCCCCGCCTGATCAAGGTTTCGATCGTTTGGGGGTCCACCACAGGTGGGCCGAATGCACCCTCGATGAGCAGCGGGGGTGCATTCATGTTTTGATGCACCGGGCACGCTGAGAATTGAAAAGAGAAATGATATTTGGCCGGCCGATGAAAATCCGGCGGTCTGCCTTGTAACTTTACCCCCTGATTTTCAGGGAAGTTCACATCGCGAACAATAAAATTAAAGCTTTTTTATAGGGTGAGCATTAATTGATACTTTACCCGGTCGCAGCATGTTTATTTTAGCAGCGGTAGACGCGTCCTCTTTTTCGGCGCGCTCGCACAGGCGGTAGAAGACCGCACCGGAATGCAGCCATCCATTCCCGTTGCGAGGCGTCATGAAAAATTTGAAGATATCGAAGCAGCTCATATTGCTGGTCGTCGGCCTGATGATCGCCTTTGCGATCGCCACCTCCCTGCAGATCCGCTCCTCCGTCAACGCGATCTACAACGAACGCTACGACATGCTGCGGGCGGAGGTGCAGTCTGCGGTCTCTGTTCTCAAAATCTACCAGGCCAAAGTGAGTGCCGGCGAAATGACGCTGGAAGACGCCCAGAAGCAGGCTTACGCCACGGTCAATGCGATGAAATACGACCCCGATGGCTATTTCTTCGGCTATAGCTACGACATCCAGATGATGTTCCATTACGATGCGGCGAAAGTCGGTCAGGTCAACAAGGGCCAGCCGGACAGCAAAGGCAAGCTCTATCGCGAAGAGCTGGTCAAGCTCGGGCAGCAGGGCGGCGGTCTCGTCGAATATTATTCCACAGCCAAACCGGGCCACCCCGCTGGCGATTTTCGTAAGACGGCCTATGCACAGGCCTTCGATCCCTGGAAGGTCGTCGTCGTCACCGGCGTCTATATGGACGATCTCGATGCTCAGATAAACAGCACGATCCTGACCGCGCTCTCCGGCAGCATCGTTCTGTTCTTCCTTGCCATGACAGCCGCATACTTTGTCATCCGCGGTATATCGGGACCTCTCAACACCGTCCATGCCGCCCTGAAGGCCGTCGCCGAAGAGGATGTTTCGATCGCCATCCCGCATACCGGGATGAACAACGAAGTCGGCATGATGGCGAAGGCGACGTTGTCGCTGCAGGAAAAGATCAGGGAACGCCATCAGATGTCCGATCGCGAGGCGGCTCAGCAGCTGGCGCTGGAAAGCGAGCGCGAAAACAATCTGCGCCAGCAGCAGGATGAGACGACGCTCCAGGCGCGCGTGGTGGCAACGATTGGCCAGGCACTGGCGATGATTGCCCGTGGCGATCTCACCGTCCGCTGCGCCGATCTCGGCCAGAAGTATGCCGCCCTCCGCGATAACTTCAACGATGCGCTGTCGCATCTCGAAGCCGCCATGGCCAAGGTCAGCGCCAAGGGAACCGACATCGGCACCAGCAAGGAAGAGATCCGCCGCGCTTCGAACGAGCTGTCGCAGCGCACCGAGCGTCAGGCGGCCAGCCTGGAAGAGACTTCGGCCGCCCTCGATGAGCTCACCGTCGCCGTCCGCCAGACGGCCGATGGCGCCCACGAGGCGAGCAAGCGCGTCCACTCGGTCAGCACCGAGGCCACCCATAGCGATGCGATCGTCACCCAGGCGATCGAGGCGATGAGCGGCATCGAGAAGTCTTCCTCGGAGATCACCAAGATCATCGGCGTCATCGACGAGATCGCCTTCCAGACCAACCTTCTGGCGCTGAATGCCGGCGTCGAGGCAGCGCGTGCCGGCGAATCCGGCAAGGGTTTTGCGGTCGTCGCCCAGGAAGTGCGCGAACTTGCCCAGCGTTCCGCCGCGGCCGCCAAGGAGATCAAGGACCAGATCGCCCGCTCTTCCAGCCAGGTCGACCATGGCGTCCGTCTGGTCGGCGAGGCAGGCGAAGCGCTGAAGCGCATCTCCGATCAGATCAAGGCCGCCAACGAGATCGTCGCCAAGATCGCCCACAGCGCCTCCGAACAGGACACGACGCTGCGCTCGATCTCCTCGTCGATGAACCAGCTCGACGCCGCCACCCAACAGAATGCCGCCATGGCCGAGGAGACCACGGCATCGGCAGAGACGCTGGCCACGGATACCGACGAGCTGATCGACCTCATCCGCGGATTCCGCGTCAATGCCGAACGCACCGCTCCCGCCACACATCAGGGTCGCCGTGCCGCTTAAACGGCACGGAGACGAAAGCGTTTTCATCACCAAATTCTTAGCGGCCGTCGGTTCTCCGGCGGCCGTGCCTTTTGAAGCTCACTGCGCGATACGCTCGATCAACTGTTCGATGTCGCGATCGGAAAACACTTCGACACCGGCCGCTTTTAGCGCCGCCGCTGTCACGCCATTACCTGCCTGCTTGCGGCCGGAAAACGTGCCGTCATGGATGAATCCGGATCCGCAGGACGGGCTGCCGTCGATGAGCAGCGCATAACGGCAGCCGGCCTGCCTTGCGAGCGCCACGGCATTCTTTGCTGCTGCAGGAACTCTTCCGTCACGTCGGCGCCCGTCAGCTCGACAACCCGCGCTGTGCCGGCCAGCACCTCTTCGCCGGTTGCCGTCTCTGCGATCTCCGCCGGCGGCCGCGGCACCATCATGCCCGCCGACATCTCCGGACAGATCGTCACCAACCGGCCCTCGGACCGCCATGTCTCGATTACCGGATGAAGCAACGGCTTCGCCCGCCGATCATAGCGGACGGCGTGGCCCATGAGACAGGCGCTGACGAGAATCTTGCTCTGCATGTCTGCATGAATAACGCTACGTCGGCGGCAATGCCAGAGTCCGATCATCGTTCTCTACGCTCGATCGTCGCCCTGATCGGAAGTCCAGGAAGCCGCGGGCTCACTCGGACGATAGACATCGCGCCAATCGGGGTTCATGGCCTGAGCGAGATCGACCTTTCGGGATCGTGCTGTGGCCACTCGAAGCAAGTTCAAGGCGTGGGAATTCCTTTAGCCGGCGGAGATTCCCAGCCGTCATAGTCACCGCTGAATTCTCCCGCGAGATGGGTGAGCTTTACGGTAACCCTTGTGATTTCACTTGGCGCATCCCGGCGCGAGAATCTGATCGGCAATTTGCCGTCGACTTGGTCTGATGTAGTTTCATTATCGACGTGAAATCCATCGGCAAGAATTGCAGCTTTGAAATTCTGAAGCTCCGTCGGCGTGCTGAAATATGCGAAATGATGAATGAGCCGCGGCAGGTTTATGTCATCGCCCAGCGAAGTGAGCTTTTGGATTACCTTGTTGTCTTCAGCTTGCTGTAGATTGTCACCGCTGGGAGCTAGGACATGGCGATATACTGACCAACTCGTGTCCTGAATAACATGCTGATCGATGATATAGCTGGGAAATTGCTTTCTAGCCGTTTCGATAATGCCCCTCATCGCCGAGGCATTGGATGCATAAAAGAAGTATGTTGCTAGGCCATCGGATAGTTTATGGCCGACGAAGCGGATATTGCCGACGCTATCCGATTGACTGACAAGCCGATCTTCCAAGGCGTAGATGATCTCAGATTCATCATTTTGCGGTAATCCGTTTTCCCGAGGATGTTGGAGTTTCAACTCCACGGTCAAAAGCATTGGATAGGATGGGATGCGCTCAACCTGTCGATACTGAAGATCCACGGCGATTGCCGCCGGACTAGCGATATCAACACTGATGTAAACGCTCCAATCACCGCCGTCCAACGCCAATCCCCATCGTTAGATGTCGATATGAAAAGTCTTACCCCGAAATCTTCGAGAAATCCGCAACCGTTCCCGTTGCCTCGCGGATCAGCCGCAGCAGGGCGAGGCGGTTGGCGCGGATGGCGGCGTCCTCGTCGTTGACGAGCACGTCTTCGAAGAAGCGGTCGACCGGGCCGCGCAGCTTGGAGAGCGCTTCCATCGCCGAGCGGAAATCTTCTCCGGCAACCGCGTCCGACGCATCCTTCGAGGCGCTGGAGATGGCGGCGAACAGCTCCTTCTCGGCGTCGAGCTTCAGAAGCGCCTGCGACACGCCATCGGCGATCACCGTGCCCTTCTTTTCCTCGGCGGCAAGCAACTGCGTCGCCCGCTTGGTGCCGGCGAGCAGGTTCTTGCCGTCTTCCGAGGTGATGAAGGCCGTCAGCGCTTCGACGCGGCGCGCCACCATCAGCAGGTCGTCGGCATCTGAAGTCAGCACGGCGTCGATCAGATCGTGGCGAGCGCCCTGGTCGCGCAGATAGACCTTGAGGCGGTCATGGAAGAAGGAGAGCAGGTCGCCATCCCTTGTTGTTGCCAGCAGCGGCAGGCGGATCCTTCGCTCCAGCAGGATCCTGACGACGCCGAGTGCGGCACGCCTCAGTGCGAATGGATCCTTCGACCCTGTCGGCTTTTCATCGATCGCCCAGAAGCCGATCAGCGTATCGAGCTTGTCGGCAAGGGCGATCGTGATCGCCACTCTGTCCTCCGGCACGCGGTCCGACGGACCCTGCGGCTTGTAGTGATCCTCGATCGCTGCGGCAACGGAGGCATCCTCACCCTGCAGCACCGCATATTTGCGGCCCATCAAGCCCTGCAGTTCCGGGAATTCGCCAACCGCTTCGGTGCGCAGATCGGCCTTTGCAAGCACGGCGGCGCGATCGGTGAGAGCCGCATCGGCGCCGGTGATATCAGCCAATTGCTTGGCCAGGGCTCGGATGCGGGCGACGCGTGCGCCCTGCGTGCCGAGCTTGGCATGGAAGGTCACATCGAGCGCATCGAGCTTGGCCATGCGCTGGTCGAGCGGCTTGTTGATGTCGAGGCCGAACTTTGCCGCTGAAGCGGAGAGCATCTCAAGATCCGGCAGATTGCCCTGGTCGCGCTTCCAGAAATGCAGCGCATCGGAAAGCCTTGCCCGCACCACCTTGCCGTTGCCGTGGACGATTTCCTTGCCGCCGTCGCTCGCCTGGATGTTGGAGACGAGGATGAACTTGTTCGACAGCGTCTCGCTGCCGCTCGCGCGCGTCACGAAACACTTTTGGTTGGTCTTGATCGTCAGCCGGATAATTTCGGAGGGGATCGAGAGGTAATCCTCCTCGAAACTGCCCATCAGCACCTGCGGCCATTCGACGAGGCCGGAGACTTCCTCCAGCAGGCCTTCGTCTTCCACCAGCTCAAGCCCGTTGGCAAAGGCGATATCGCGGGCGTCGTGCAGGATGATGTCCTTGCGCCGCTCGGCATCGAGGATAACCTTCGCCTTTTCCAGGTTCGCCGCATAATCGTCGAAGCGTCGCACCGTGATCGCCTCGGGCGCGTGAAAACGGTGGCCGTAGGTGATGTTGGAGGCAGTGATGCCGTCGATCTCGAAGGGGATGATGGTGGTCTCTTCATGCTCCGGGCCGAAGGTGCAGACGATCGACTGCAGCGGCCGCACCCAGCGCAGCGCACCGGGCTTCGACGAGGCCTTGCCCCAGCGCATCGACTTCGGCCAGGGAAAATCGCGGATGATGCCGGGTATCACATCGGTGACGATCTCTTCCGTTGCGCGGCCAGGCTTGGAGATGACCGCGACGTAGAAATCGCCCTTCTTCGGATCGCTCACCACCTGCGCCTCGGAGACCGAGGAAAGGCCGGCGCCGCGCAAAAAGCCTTCGATCGCCTTTTCGTTGGCGTCGGTGCGCGGTCCCTTGCGTTCCTCGCGCACATCGGCGGAGCGGGCCGTCAGGCCATGGATGTCGAGCGCAAGCCGCCGCGGCGTCCAATATTCGCGCGCGCCCTCGTAGGACAGGCCCGCTTCGACAAGCGCATCGGTGACGAGCTTCTTCAGGTCGCCGGCAGCCTTGCGCTGCATGCGGGCCGGAATCTCTTCGGAGCGGAGTTCGAGAAGAAGGTTTGGCATGTCAATCTTTTCCTTGCGCCCGCGGGCAGGGCGATCCAAAAACGTTGCTTCTGCTATCAAAGAATGCCGCATCTGCACAACCGCAAAAACGGACGAGAGCGATGGGGCGGGGCGACCGGCGGGCGTGTTGCCGCGTGGCCCCCTCATCCGCCCTGCCGGGCACCTTCTCCCCGATGGGTAGAAGGGGAGTTGCGGCAGCGATCCATTCTTGCCACTGCCGTTTGTGATGGAGGAAAGCAGTGCGGCATATCCCTTCTCCCCTCGGGGAGAAGATGCCGGCAGGCAGATGAGGGGGCCACACGGCAACACGCCGATGGATCCCCCAATCCATTAACTTCCGCTGTGAAAACCACAGTCGGGCATTGCCTTGCCGCTTTTCGCCGCTATGGTCCCGCCACCTCTGTCGAAACAGGAAATCCCCAGGAACCCCATGGCAGCAGACCTCCGTTTTCTCGCAGCCCGCATCTCCGCCGAAATCAGCGCCCGGCCCGAACAGGCCAAAGCCGCCATCGAGCTGCTCGACGAGGGCGCAACCGTGCCCTTCATCGCCCGCTACCGCAAGGAAGTGACGGGCGGGCTGGATGATACACAGTTGCGCAATCTCGCCGAGCGGCTGGTCTATCTGCGCGAACTCGAAGCCCGGCGCGACGCGATCGTCGAATCGATCACCGGCCAGGGCAAGATGACCGACGAGCTGATGGCCAAGGTCGCAGGCGCCGAAACCAAGGCCGAGCTTGAAGATCTCTATCTGCCCTACAAGCCGAAGCGCCGCACGCGGGCAGAAATCGCCCGTGAACGCGGCCTCGGCCCGCTCGCCGAGATGATCCTCGCCGACCGCGCCAGGGAACCGGCGGTGCTGGCCGAAGGCTTCGTCACCGCTGATGTGCCCGATGTGAAGACGGCGCTCGAGGGCGCGCGCGATATCATCGCCGAAGGCATTGCCGAAAATGCCGACCTGCTCGGCAGGTTGCGCGCTCATATGCGCCAAGCCTCATTGCTGAAGGCGAAAGTCGTCGACGGCAAGCAGGCGACGGGCGAGAAGTTTTCCGATTATTTCGACCATTCCGAACGCTGGGCGACCGCCCCCGGCCACCGCGCGCTCGCCATGCTGCGCGGCTGGAACGAGGAGGTGCTGACGTTGACGATCGAGGCCGACGCCGAGACGGCCTCCCCGAACAAGCCGGTCGAGCGCATGATCGTGGCGGCATACGAGATCGGTACCAGCCGTCCCGGCGACCGCTGGCTGATGGAGGTCGCAAGCTGGACCTGGCGCGTCAAGCTTTCCATGTCGCTCTCGCTCGACCTGATGCGGGAACTGCGCGAAAGGGCGGAAGAGGAGGCGATCCATGTCTTCGCCCGCAATCTCAAGGATCTGCTGCTGGCCGCGCCCGCCGGCTCGCGCGCGACGATGGGTCTCGATCCGGGCATCCGCACCGGCGTCAAGGTCGCCGTCGTCGACGGCACCGGCAAGGTGGTGGCGACATCGACCGTCTATCCCTTCCAGCCGAGGAACGATGTGCGCGGCGCCCAGGTCGAGCTGGCCTCGCTGGTCCGCAAGCACAATGTCGAGCTGATCTCGATCGGCAACGGCACCGGCAGCCGCGAAACCGAAAAACTGGTGGCCGACATGCTGGCCGATTTGCCGGCGCCGAAGCCGACCAAGGTCATCGTTTCGGAAGCCGGCGCCTCGGTCTATTCCGCCTCGGCGACCGCTGCTGCTGAATTCCCTGATCTCGACGTGTCGCTGCGCGGCGCCGTCTCCATCGCGCGGCGCCTGCAGGATCCGTTGGCCGAACTCGTCAAGATCGAGCCGAAGTCGATCGGCGTTGGCCAGTATCAGCACGACGTCGACCAGCAGAAACTGTCGCGTTCGCTCGATGCCGTGGTGGAAGATGCGGTGAATGCCGTCGGTGTCGATCTCAACACCGCGTCTGCGCCGCTGCTCTCGCGCGTCTCCGGCCTCGGCCCGTCGATCGCCGACGCCATCGTTCGCCACCGCGACAGCGAAGGCCGTTTCGAGACGAGAAAGGATCTCCTGAAGGTCGCCCGCCTCGGCGGCCGCACCTTCGAGCAATGCGCCGGCTTCCTGCGCATTCCCAACGGCAAGGAGCCGCTCGATTCCTCTTCGGTGCATCCGGAGGCTTACGGCGTCGCCAAAAAGATCGTCGCCGCCTGCGGCCGGGATCTGCGCGCGCTGATGGGTGATAGTGCCGTCTTGAAATCGGTCGATCCACGCCAGTTTATCGACGAGAAATTTGGCCTGCCGACGGTCAGGGACATCATCGCGGAGCTGGAAAAGCCCGGCCGTGACCCGCGTCCGAGCTTCAAGACCGCGACCTTCGCCGAGGGCGTCAACGAAATTTCCGACCTGACGCCCGGCATGGTGCTGGAAGGCACGGTGACCAATGTCGCCGCCTTCGGCGCCTTCGTCGATATCGGCGTGCACCAGGATGGTCTGGTGCATGTGTCCCAGCTTGCCGATCGCTTCGTCAAGGATCCCCACGAGGTCGTCAAGGCGGGCGATGTCGTCAAGGTGCGGGTTGTCGAAGTCGATGCCAAGCGCAAGCGCATCGGTCTTTCCATGCGACGCGACGATGGTTCATCGGCGCCGCCGCCGCGCGGTGATTCTCGTCCAAACCAAGGGGCGCGGCCGCAGAACGAACGCCGGCCTGCGGCTCAGAAACCGGAAAGCCAGGGCGCATTCGGCGCGGCACTTGCCGAAGCCATGAAGCGAAAATAGGGGTTTAGCCGGCATTTCGGCAAAAATGCAACAGTTTGGCAGCGTTCTGAACGGAGTGCTAAATCCGGCGCTTGTAAGGCGAAAGAGAGCGACTAAGTTGATGTGACCATCCTGTCACATTTGCGAGGCGTGCATGGCGTCGGCATTCTTATCGATCGTCCAGCAAATCGTCCGCAAGGGTTCATTGAAACTTACCCTTGCCAATGGCGAAACCCACACGATCGGCGACGGCACGGGTGAACCCGTTGTCGCTCGCCTTGCCGATCAGGAGGCCGAGGACGCCATCCGGCGCGACCCGACCATGAAGCTCGGTGAAATGTACATGCAAGGCCGGTTCATTCTCGAACAGGGCAACATCTACGATTTCCTGTCGCTGGTGAAACAGAACACCACCAATGAAATCTTCGATTTCAAGATGGCGGCACTGCTGCTTGGCCGCATTGCCTGGCAGCAGCTGAAGAGCCGCGTGCCGGTCAATCGCAACAAGCACAATGTCGCCCATCATTACGACCTGTCGGCCAAGCTCTTCGATCTTTTCCTCGACGAGGACTGGCAATATTCCTGCGCCTATTTCGAACCCGCCGGCATCAGTCTCGATGAGGCGCAGCTCGCCAAGAAGCGCCATATCGCCGCCAAGCTTCTGCTCGAGCCGAACCAGCGCATCCTGGAGATCGGCTCCGGCTGGGGTGGCATGGGCATGTACCTGACGGAGGCGACCGAAGGTGCCGAGTTCACCGGCATCACACTGAGCGAGGAGCAGCTCAAGGTCTCGCGCACGCGCGCCGAAAAGCGGGGCCTTGCCGACCGGGTGCGGTTCGAACTGCAGGACTACCGCACCATGACCGGCCGGAAGTTCGACCGCATCGTCTCGGTCGGCATGTTCGAACATGTCGGCATCGGCAATTACGGCAACTTCTTCCGTAAGGTGTCGGATCTCCTCGACGACAACGGTGTGATGGTGCTGCATTCGATCGGCCGCCCGAAGCCGAGCTTTGCCACCAATGCCTTCATCGAGAAATATATCTTTCCCGGCGGCTATATCCCGTCCGTCGGCGAGGTCGTGCCGCCGCTCGAAAAAGCAGGGCTGCTGGTCAAGGATATCGAAATCCTGCCGATGCATTATGCCTATACGCTGCGCCATTGGCGCGAGCGTTTCGTGGCGCGCAAGGCCGAAGCCGTGGCGCTTTACGACGAGCAATTCTTCCGCATGTGGGAATTCTATCTGGCCGGTTCGGAAATGGGCTTCCGCTGGGACGAGCTCTTCATCCTGCAGATCCAGATCGCCAAGAACCAGTTCGCCGTTCCCGACAATCGCAATTACATCGCCCGCAACGAAGCCAAGCTGAAGGAATTCGAGGCGAGGCGCGCCCCGCTGGAAAAGGTGACGTTCTAATCCCGCGGAAGTGCTGCTTCCGCTGGCGGTTTAGCCGAGGGACCGATTCTCATGAAAGGACGTGCCGATGAGCAGTGCGTTTCCCGAGACCTATCTGGTCCGCCACGGTGAAACCGAATGGAGCCTGTCCGGGCGCCATACCGGACGCAGCGATATTCCCTTGACGGCGAACGGCGAGGCTGCCGCCCGCAAACTCGCCGGCCGGCTGGCGGGCCTTACCTTCTCCGCCGTCTGGTCGAGCCCGTCCGAGCGGGCTCGCAAGACCTGCGCGCTCGCCGGCTTCGGATCGGACGCGGTGATCAAGGACGATCTCGCCGAATGGGACTACGGCGCTTATGAAGGCATCACCACAAAGGCGATTCTGGCGGAGCGCCCCGGCTGGCAGCTCTTTCGCGACGGTTGCCCAAATGGCGAATTCGCCGCCGATGTCGGCGCCCGCGCCGACGCCGTCATCCATGCGCTTCGCGAAACGGCCGGCACCACCCTCATCTTCTCCAGCTCGCATTTCCTCCGCGTCCTCGCTGCCCGCTGGCTCGGTCTGCCGCCGGAAGGCGGCGCGTATTTCTCGCTCGATACGACAAGTATCAGCGTGCTCGGCTACGAGCACGATCTGATCGAACCGGTCATCCGCCGCTGGAACCAGAGATAGGGAAGCGGGGGAGTGGTTTTGCGGAATTCGATAGTAGATGCCACCAGGGTGTGGCCCCCTCATCCGACCCTTCGGGCCACCTTCTCCCCGAGGGGAGAAGAGGGGAGGAAGGCGCGCCGACACTGCCAAACGAACCCGCCTGCTCAACGGTACGCCATCCAATGGGGTTGCTGACGAAGCGGCGTTCTCCCTCTTCTCCCCTCGGGGAGAAGGTGCCCGTAGGGCGGATGAGGGGGCCGCAGGGCACCGACTTTCATGAGCGCCCTTTGTTTCACCGTGGTTAACATTGGGGTAACGACATCAGGATAGATGTAGCGAGCGCCGCCCTCCGCGGCTTTGTTTTTGCTTTTTCTGGAGTGTGGACGTGTCTCATCGATCAGTCGTATCGATCTCTTTAGCTATTGCCATTTCATCTCTAGGTTCGGCGGCCGCCGCCCAGGAAAGCGGCCAGCACTTCTGGTCCGGCGACTGGTATTTGAGCGTCGGTGTCGCCGGCTTCTCCGCCCCGAAATTCGAGGGCTCGTCGCACAACGAATTCAAGTTCAGCCCGCTGATCTCGGTTGGCCGCCAAGGCGCCGGCCAGCGTTTTTCGTCGCGTAACGATAATCCTTCTTTCGCCCTCATTGACAAGGGTGCCTTCCGTGCCGGCATCGTCGGCAGATTCGTGCCGTCGCGCGATGACGGCGACGGCAGCGAGCTGAAGGGCTTGAAGAAGGTCAAATGGGGGGCGGAAGCCGGCGGTTTCGTCGAGGTCTACCCCACAGATTTCCTGCGCGCCCGCGCCGAAGTCCGCCAGGGCATCCGCGCGCATGACGGCATCGTCGCCGATCTCGCGGTCGATGCCTTCACCGATATCGCGCCCGACCTGCAACTATCAGGCGGTCCGCGCGCGACCTTCGCCACCAGCGGCTATTACGACGCCTATTACGGCGTCAACGCCAAGCAGGCAGCGGCAAGCGGCCTTGATCCTTATAAGCCGTCGTCGGGCATCCAGTCTTATGGCGCCGGCACGGCGCTCACTTGGAAGGCGACGGAAAACCTCTCTGCCAGTTCCTTCCTCGAATACAAGCGGCTGGCAGGTCCTGCCGCCGACAGCAGTCTCGTGCGCGAGCGCGGCTCGAAGAACCAGGTCTTGATCGGGGTCTCGGCGACCTACAAGTTCAATTTCTCACTGCAGTGATTGACGGCGCTGCGGGCCTTTCCGGACATGCGGCGCTGTAACACTTTGAATTGCCACATGACTTCGCCGGGATCGATTCCGGTCTGAGGAATGATGCAAGTGGCATTGCAATGATCGCGTCTTGACCGGATCGGTGGCCCGCCGCTAGATGAGCGGCATGCACGATACCGGCGATTTCAACGATCGCGTCTCCGACGCACCTTCCGATAACTGGGTCTACCGGATCCTGCCGCCATGGCTTTGGCCCTATGCGCAGCTCGCGCGCTGGGATCGCCCGATCGGCTGGCAGTTGCTGATGTGGCCGTGCTTCTGGTCGGCAACACTTGCCGCCAATGCGGCGATCGGTGAGGGGATCTATTCCGGCAGTGTGCTGGTGTCTCACCTGTTCCTCTATTTCATCGGCGCGGTCGCCATGCGCGGCGCCGGCTGCACCTATAACGATCTCGTCGACCACCAGATCGACATGGAAGTGGCGCGCACGCGGTCGCGTCCGCTCCCCTCCGGCCGCGTCACCCGTCGACGGGCGAAGATCTTCATCGGCTTGCAGGCGCTGGTCGGCCTCTTCGTGCTGCTGCAGTTCAACTGGCTCAACGTCTTCCTCGGCGTTCTCTCGCTCGGGATCGTGGCGTTCTATCCTTATGCCAAACGCTTCACCGACTGGCCGCAATTCTACCTCGGACTTGCCTTCTCCTGGGGCGCGCTGATGGGCTGGGCCGGCATTTTCGGCGGCCTCTCCTTTGCCGCCATCCTGCTCTACGCCGCCTCCGTCGCCTGGACGATCGGTTACGATACGATCTATGCGCATCAGGATAAGGAGGATGACGAGCTGATCGGCGTCCGCTCCACTGCGCGCCTGTTCGGCGACAGGACGCGGCAATGGCTGATCGGACTTTATGGACTGACGCTGGTGCTGATGTTTATCGCTTTCGCTCTCGCCGGTGCCAATCTCATCGCGTTCCTGGCCTTGCTCGGTGCGGCCGGCATGTTCGCCTGGCAGATCATCCGGCTCGATATCAACGATGCCGACCAGTGCCTGGCGCTCTTCAAGTCAAACAACCGCGTCGGCCTGATCATCTTCTTCGGCCTCTTCATATCGCTGCTGTTTGCCATTCCCTGATTGGGACGATGGATGAAAACGATAAACCCGGCGCGGGCGCCGGGTTCAAAATCGTATTGCCAAATCGGGACTTTCGCGGTTTCGCTTAGGTCCGGGCGATGATTTCCTTACCTTCGATCTTCATGGCGACGCCCAGCCGGCCGGTGGTGCGGCGCACGAGGAAGCGCGGACGGCGATTGGCGAAGTAGGAATGACGGCGGCGCGGCTTGAGATCGCCGGTGCGTAAGGCACCAATATGGTCTTCGAGCGGCCGGGCGACACCATCGGCCTCGACCATCAGCATCGGAATGCGGAAGGCTTCGGACCAACTGCGCCAGTCGGCAGCGATGTCGCTGAGATCATGGGCGACGAGCAGCGGAATGCAGAGCTCCGGATCGGTGTGATGGAGTTCGAGGGTTACGGTGACATCGCCGTCGCCATGGTCGATGGCGCGGGCGGCGACACCTTTGAAAACGCGCTTCGGCAGCGCAATCGAGAGCGGCAGGCCGCTGGAGGGGAGGACCTTGCGCAGGACCGCACCGCGTTCGTCTATCGTGATATTGACGTCATCCGAACAATCGTGGATGGCATAGCTGACCTGCTGGGGAAAGCGGGTCGGATCGAGGCGCAACGTCGTGCCAGCCCAGGCGGGCTTCATAACGGGATTGTTCATTTCATTCTACCCTTGTCTTACCTGAGAGCCGATTTCCGGTCTTCTCCTTGGGACTTTTCGTCCTCTATGGCCGACAATAGGCAGCCGCCGTTCCGTACAGCTTAAAAATTGCGGTTAAGAAAACTTTGCCTCCTCTGATGGTTATCAAAACCGAATCCGGCAAGGTTTCCGGAAGGTGAACGGTGTGGTGTCCTGAAATGATGCATCCAGAGGTAAGCCTCAGGTAAGCTTTCCATGGCAAAATGTGCTCACCAGCAGTTCGTCTTTCTTTTAGAAATTTGGGTGAAAAGGGCGCTTTTCATGATCTCGGCTTCCCTCGCTTACACGATCCTGTCGCGGGATATGACGTCCAGCCTCAACAAGGTTGCGTCGCAGGCGACGGTCAAGAAGGATGCTCAGTACTACGCCGACCATATCAACAAGGTCGAAAACGTCGACGATTTCCTCGGCGACTACAAGCTCTATAGCTATGCAATGAAGGCCTATGGTCTCGAGGATATGACCTATGCCAAGGCCTTCATGAAGAAGGTGCTCGAAAGCGACCTCACAGACCCCAACAGCTACGCCAACAAGCTTTCCGATACGCGTTATCGCGAGTTTGCCGCCGCCTTCAATTTCAACGCGCCGGCCAAGGATGTGCAGACCGACGCGCAGGAGGACGACCTGATCGGCCTCTACAAACAGTCCTTCGTCGATGCCGACAAGGCCGCCAGCGCTGAGAGCACCTATTACAGCAACAATATCGATAGCGTGCAGACCGTCGACGACCTGGTCAACAACGCCCGGCTGCGCACCTATGTGCTGAAGACCTTCAAGATTGATCCGACCTATGCGTCGAAGGATTTTCTGCGGCAGGTGCTGACGAGCGATCTCAGCGACGCCACGAGCGTCGTCAACACGCAAGGCGGCGACAAGTACAAGGCGCTTGCCGCCCAGTTCAGCTTCAATGCCGACGGCACCGTCACCGGCACGGCGCAGACCGCCGCGCAGAAGGCCTCGGTCATCGAATCCTACACCCTGAATTCCCAGTCGGTCATCATCGACAATTCGGTCGGTTCGGACGTCTATTACGTCGGCCAGACGGCGGCCGATTACAACAAGGCCTATTACACGGCGAAGATCGGCACGATCACCAATGTCGACGATCTGGTCGCCGACAAGCGCCTGACCTCTTATATCACGACGGCCTACAGCATGGGCGCCGACTTCACCGCCGCAGCGCTGCGCACGGTGCTGACCGATCCCAATTATGCCCAGCTGATGGGCTTTACCAATGTTTACAACGCTTTCAACTTCAAGGCTGACGGGTCGGCCTCCAGCACGGCGCGCGTCCAGACGCTCGATCAGGCAAACAGTCTGAAGGCGGCCGCATCGAACACGAACAACTATTATACCGTCACCTCACAGTCGAGCGGCATCACCAATGTCGACGACCTGCTCGCCGACAGCGTGCTGGCGCGCTATATCAAGGATGCCTACGGTCTCGGCACAGGTTTCAGCAATGCTGACCTGAAGAACATCCTGACCGATTCGGCCTATGCCGCGGCCCAGGGCCATTCCGATCTCAATGCCGACTTCAACTTCCAGGCGGACGGTTCGATCAACGGTTCCGCGATCCAGACCGCGGCGCAGCGGAAATCGACGACCGACAAGTCAGCGGCGAATGCAGCACATTTCAACAGCATGATCGGCAACGTCACCAATGTCGACGACATCATGTCCGATGCGGTTGCGGTCAGCTATATCAGAAACAGCATGCAGATCGCAGACGGCGTCTCCGATGCGACATTGAGGACTTTCCTCGTCGATCCCACCGCGGCCAGCGCCCAGGGCTACAGCGACGTTCACAACCTCTTCAATTTCAAAGCGGACGGTTCGGTCGCGACCCTTTACGCCTCGCAGAGCGCGACGCAAAGCGCCAGCACCACCAGCAAGGCCGACAATGCGGCAGTCTACTACCAGTCGACCATCGCCGGCATCTCAAACGTCGATCAGTTGCTGGCGGACCAGAAGCTGAACAATTTCGTCCGCAACGCCTACGGCATCCCGTCGACCGTCAACGACGTCGCTCTTCGCGCTATCCTGACCGATCAAAGCGGCACCGGAACCTATGCCGACGTCGCCGCCGCCTTCAATTTCAAGGCGGACGGCACGCTTGAGGACGGCATGGCGGCGCAGAGCGCGACCCAGATCAGCAGCACCAAATTTGCCGCCTCGGCGCGCACCGATGATTATTCCGCCAGGATGTCGACGATCGGCAATGTCGATGATCTGCTTGCCGACAGCGCCATGACCAATTTCCTGAAGAGCACCTACAATCTGCCGTTCAGTATTTCGGACGCCGATCTGAAGAGCATCCTGACCGATGCGACGGCCGCTGCCGCAGCCGGCCATGCCGACCTCAATGCCGACTTCAATTTTGCCGCCGACGGATCGCTTCCTGTCCTCAGTTCGGCCCAGACGGCCGATCAGGCACAGACCACCAACGACAATTATGCGGCGCGCTACGACGACGAACGCGACGAGGCGATCGACGAGGTTGCATCCAACTACCAGAAGCTTATGGCCGACAGCAGCAGTCTGCTGAATTTCTCCGACGTCAACAGTGTCAATGATTTCCTGCGCAGCAATTCGTCGGCCGATTTCAGCAAGAGCAACGACAAGCTGCCGGATCTCTTCCATGTGGCGCTGCAGGCCTTCGGTCTGACCGACCAGGAGGTCTCGCGCTCGATGATGCGCAAGATCCTGACGAGCGATGCCTATGATCCGAATGGCTATGTCGCCTCGCTCAAGGATGAACGTATCACCAATCTTGCCCGGGCCTTCAATTTCGGCCCCGACGGCAAGGCGGCATCACCCTTCCAGGCGCTCCCCGACGCGACCATGGCCAAATATGCCACCGACTATCGATCGCATATCACCATGCTGATGAAGGACGGTCCGGTGAAGGACAAGGCGGCGAAGGACGCGACGGCTGAAGTCAACTATTTCGCAAAGGGCATGGCGAAGGTGAAGTCGCTCGATGATTTCCTCGACGACAGCCGCCTGACCGGCCTGGTGCTGAAGGCGAACAACCTTGATCCGAAGGATTACGATAAGGCGACGCTCAAGAAGATCTTCACATCCGATCCAGATGACAAGAAGAGCTATCTCAACGCCACCGCCGATGCACGTTTCAAGGATATCGTCGCCGCCTTTAACTTCGACAAGGATGGCAATCTGACCCGCGCCAAGATCGGCACCGTCCAGAACAAGGCGGCCGAGGAGCACACCCAGGAGCTCTACGTCAAGCAGACGATGGAAACCCAGGAAGGCGAAACCAACGACGGCGTGCGCCTGGCGCTCTATTTCGGCCGCAAGGCCCCGAGCATCACCTCGATCTATTCGATCCTCGGCGACAAGGCGCTCTATCAGGTCATCACAACAGCCTACAGCCTGCCGTCGCAGATCTCGGGCATGGATGTCGCCAAGCAGGCCGATCTCATCAACCGTTTCGTCAAGCTCGAGGATCTCCAGGATCCGAAGAAGGTCGACAAGCTGCTGCGCCGGTTTACCGCGATGTACGACGTCCAGAACGCCACCCAGCAGTCGCCGGCGCTGATGATCCTGACCGGCGGCGGCACGCAGCAGTCCTAAGGCAATTCCGAGCAGAGCGCTTGACGCGGATGGCCGCCCCTCACCCTAACCCTCTCCCCGTAAACGGGGCGAGGGGACGTGCCCCGCGAAAGGTTGGTGGGAACCGAGAGGTTGCGTCATATTCCCTTCGCCCCGCCTGCGGGGAGAAGGTGCCGGCAGGCGGATGAGGGGCAAACGTTGGCGATCCCTCCGATCGTCGGCCTCACGCATCGCGGCTGACGACCTTTCCCGGATTCATGATATCGGCGGGATCGAAGGCGCGCTTGATGCGGCGCATCAGCTCGATTTCGATCACAGGCCGGATCGCCGCCAGTTCGTCGCGCTTCAGCTGGCCGATGCCGTGCTCGGCCGAGATCGAGCCGCCATGCGCAAGCACCCGTCCATGGACGATATGGTTCATCTCGTGCCAGCGGGCGATGAAGGCGTCCTTGTCGGCGCCGAGCGGCTGGGAAATATTGTAATGAATATTGCCGTCGCCCATATGGCCGAAGGCGCAGATGCGGGCGCCCGGCATCGCCGCCATGACAGCTTCTTCGGCCTCGGCCATGAAATGCGGGATCTTCGATACGGGCACGGAAACATCGTGCTTGATCGAGCCGCCTTCCGGCTTTTGCGCATCCGACATGCTCTCGCGCATGTGCCAGAGCGCCTTCTGCTGTGCTACCGACGAGGCGATTGCCGCATCCAGCACCAGCCCGGCCTCGAATCCCTGTTCCAGCACGCCACTCATCATCCGCTCCGCCGTCTCGGCCGAATCCGACGTCGAAATGTCGATCAGCACATACCAGGGATAGGCGGTCTCCAGCGGATCGCGCACGCCGTCGATATGGCGGGTGGTGATCTCGACGCCGAAACGCGGCATCAGCTCGAAACCGGTGAGCGAGGCGCCGCAGAGGCTGGAGGCCAGGTTGAAGAGGGCAAGCGCATCCGCCACCGAATTCAGACCGGCGAAGGCCACCTGATGGCCGAGCGGCTGGGGAAAGAGCTTCAGCACCGCGCCGGTGATGATGCCGAGCGTGCCCTCGGCGCCGATGAAGAGATCGCGCAGATCGTAGCCGGTATTGTCCTTCTTCAGGCGGCGCAGGCCGTCCCAGATCTCGCCGGTCGGCAACACCACTTCGAGGCCGAGGCAGAGCTGGCGCATGTTGCCATAGGCAAGCACGGCCGTGCCGCCGGCATTGGTGGAAAGGTTGCCGCCGATGCGGCAGGAGCCCTCCGAGCCGAGCGACAGCGGAAACAGCCGTCCATGCGCCTCGGCCGCCTTCTGCACCTCGGCAAGGATGGCGCCGCCATCGGCCACCAGCACGTTCGCCACCGGATCGACATCACGAATCCTGTTCATGCGCTCGAGCGACAGGATGATATCGCACTTGCCCTGACGCGGCGTCTGGCCGCCGACGAGGCCGGTATTGCCGGTTTGCGGCACGATCGCCGTTCCGGTCTCCGTCGCAAGCTTCATGATATCAGAGACTTCTTCGACCGAACCGGGTTTCAAGAGGAGAGGGGAGGAGCCGTGATAGAGCCCGCGGTTTTCGATCAGATGCGGTGCAAGATCTGCCTCGCTACGCAAGGCGTATTTTTCACCGACGATGGCCGCGAAGCGATCGAGGAGTTCGGTGGAAATGCTGGAATTGCTCATCGGCCTCGGTTCTCCATCGTGATGCACTGTCCTTCAGTCGCGGGGCGCGGCTGCCCGCTGCAGCCGGTCGTTGATCGCTTCGCCGAGCCCATCCTCGGGAATCGGCGAAAAGGCGATGCTCTGGGCGCCGCTGGCATCGGCCCGCTTCATATAGTCGAATAGATTGGCCGCCGCCTCCGCCAGGTCGCCGCGCGGGCTGAGATCAAGGACGATCCGGGCACCGTTCGCGCCGGAAACCGCAGCGCTCCCGAAGGCAATCAGTGCCTCGCCGGGTTCCACCGCCGTCGCATTGAGGCGCACGGAAGCGCCCGGCGCGTAGTGTGAGGCGAGCATGCCCGGCGCTTCGATCGCCGCCGATGCCGTTTTCGGCCGCAGCAGCGGCTGGCCCGCGACACGCTCGATCTCGCGCGCCGCCAGTCCCCCCGGGCGAAGCAGCCGCAACCGGCCGCCCTCTGCTTTGACGATCGTCGATTCGACGCCGACAGCACTTGGCCCCGCATCGAGGATCAACGGGATCCGCGCCCCGAGATCGGCTTCGACATGGGCGGCACTCGTCGCACTGATCCGGCCCGAGGTATTGGCGCTGGGGGCTGCGAGCGGCCGTCCGAAGGCGCCGATCAACGCGCCTGCAAAACCCCTCGGCACGCGGATGCCGATACTGTCGAGCCCGGCGGTCGCCAGCGAATGGATCGGGCTTTCTGGCTTCAGCGGCAGCACCAGGGTCAGCGGGCCGGGCCAGAAGGCTCTGGCCAGCGCCCGTGAGACCGGGTCGAACTCGGCGTGCTCTTCGGCCATGGCGAGATCGGCCATGTGGCAGATCAGCGGGTTGAAGCGCGGCCGTCCCTTTGTCTCGTAGATGCGGGTGATGGCTGCGGGATTGGTGGCGTCGGCCGCAAGGCCGTAGACGGTCTCGGTCGGGATGGCGATGGCAAAGCCGTCGGCAAGAGCAGCTGAGGCGGCCTCAAGCGCTGCCTGCCTGTCTGCCGTGATGTCGATTATGCGTGCCATATCCTGCCCGTGTTGGTCCTGGCAGTCATTAGGCTTTCCGCCGCTCGCGATCAATCGCTTTAGAGCTGCCGGATGATTTCGCGCAGCTGTTCGTTGCGGGCGCCGAGCAAGAGGATGTTGCGGATCGCAGCTTGCGGATCATGGGTGCGGAAGAGCAGGCCGTTGCCGCGCACCGACCGGTCGATGGTCATCTTTTCCGCCGAGTTCTCGCCGGGTTTGATGGCGACGGCGAAATACATGCGGGAATAACCGACATCGATTCGCTCGAAGAAATTATCGTTGTCGCCGATGTCGGAATAGAAATTGGCGATGTAGAAGGCCCAGCTTACCTCTTCGTAATGCGCGAATTTCGTTCGCGCGGCGGTGACGTGGCAATAGCCAAGATGCGGGCTGTCCGCCAGCGTCCGGTGGAAGATCATCTTCGGAAACTGGATCGAGTGGTGAAAGCCGTTGATGTGCTGATGCGTCTTTTCGCCGGCAACCTGCAGCTTGCGGCCGGTCTTTGCGGCGACCTCGTCATGGGTGAAATAGCGCTTTTCCTCGGCCAGCCAATGCCGCCGCTCGCGGGGAATGCGGCCGGTGCGCAAAAATTCGGAATGCGCGGCAATCAGCTGCGGTTCTTGCAGTTTACCTGCTTCTTTCGCGTCGAAATACCGGAGTTTGGCCATGGTTCGCATTCTTCGGTCGGTCTGAATCAACAGCAGGATAGGACGGTATGCTTAAGGTGATGTTAAAAATCGCCATGGCGGCAGGCCGGCTGAAGGCAAATGCCGGGAGATGTCGCAAACACGACTGACATCGATATCAGGCAGTCGACCTCTTTGCGCAACGGGTCTTTACGCCATGTCGCAATTGAGGATAATTGCCGGGAGAGTCGGGCGAGGTGATCGATCGGGATGGGCCGCTTCAAGCCTTGCCGCATCCTGTCGTCAATTTCGAAGCCGATGTCGCATTACAACCAAGCGGCAGCCATGCTCGGTGATTAAATGACGCCATGAACAATTCTCCCGAAGGAGAAGGAAGCGGGCGCGCTTCCGCCGGCCTTCTTGCCGGAAGGCGGCAGCCGGGTGCACGAGGACATGAAGATGGATATTCGCAGCAACGTTTTGCGTCAGCTCAAGAGCCGCCGTGAGGGCTTCAGCCTCGAACAGCCGTTCTATATCGACGAGGAATATTTCCAGCTCGACATGGAGATGATCTATTATCGCGACTGGCTGTTCATCGGCCATGATTGCGAACTGCCGAAGCCGGGCGCCTATTTCACCGTCCAGATCGGCAGCTATCCCGTCGTCATCGTCCGCGGCCGCGACAATATCATCCGCGCCTTCCATAACAGCTGTCGTCATCGCGGCTCGCGCGTCTGCACCAAGGAGCACGGCTCCTCCGTGCGTCTCGTCTGCCCCTACCATCAATGGACCTATGATCTCGAAGGCAAGCTCGCCTTCGCCCGCCACATGGGCGATGATTTCGACAAATCAGGTTTCAACCTGAAGCCTGTCCACTGCGAAACCGTCGCAGGCTTTGTCTTCATCTGCCTTGCCAACACCGCTCCGGATTTCCAGACGGTGCGCGACAAGATCGAACCCTATGTCGCACCGCACCGGATCAGCGAGAGCAAGGTTGCTTTCCAAAGCACGATCATCGAAAAGGGCAACTGGAAGCTTGTCTGGGAAAACAACCGCGAGTGCTATCATTGCGCCGCCAATCACCCAGAACTCTGCCGCACCTATCCCGAAGCGCCGAGCGTGACCGGCACGGATGGCGGCGCCGACGATCCCGAGATCGCCGGCCATTGGGCGCGCTGCGAGGCCGCCGGCCTGCCGAGCAAGTTCCAGATTTCGCCGGACGGTCAGTTCCGCACCGCCCGCATGCCGCTGATCGAGGATGCCGAAAGCTACACCATGTCGGGCAAGCGCGCCGTCAAGCGTCCGCTCTCCGACGATATCTCAATCGGCCATATCGGCACCATGCTGCTCTTCCACTACCCGACGACGTGGAACCACCTGCTCGGCGACCACGCCATCTCCTTCCGCGTGCTGCCGCTCAGCGCCAACGAGACCGCGGTGACGACCAAGTGGCTCGTCCACAAGGACGCCGTCGAAGGCGTGGATTACGATCTCGAGGAACTGACCCACGTCTGGACCGAGACCAACGATCAGGATCGCCGCATCGTCGAGGAAAACGCCTTCGGCATTCACTCGCCCGCCTATGAGCCCGGCCCCTATTCCACCCTGCATGAGGGCGGCGTCATGCAGTTCCTCGAATGGTATTCGAACTTCATGGTGAACCGTCTGCAGGGCGACCAGGCGAAAATTTCCGCCGTGGCCTGATCCATCGGCCCGGAACTATTAGCGGTTCCGGGATAACGACATGCATGAACAAAGGACTGAGGTGCGTTCCGGGCGAGATCATCGAGGAAGGCCTCGCGGTTAATGCCCGGTTCAGATCGATTTCTTTAGACATACGAAAGCAGCCGGCCCCGGCCGCTTTCGGAACCATTCCGGCACGAAAGCGTTGCTGAGCAGGCGGTTATCGCTGTTGAATGGGAGAGAAGAATGTTCGGTTTGAGTAACAAGATCGCGACAGCAGTTCTGGCTGCGGCCGTCGTTCTGACAGGCTTCGTGCCGTCGCAGGCAATGAAGATGCCGACAGCCCCGCAGGTGGAAAAATCCTCCGCTGTCGAGAACGTCCAATACCGCCGCTATTATCGCCCCGGTTACCGTCCGGGCGCCTATTACCGGCCTGGCTATCGTCCCGGCGCCTACTACCGGCCCGGCTATTACGGCGGCTATCGCGGATATTCCTATTACCGCCCGGGCTATCGGCGTTATAACGGCTACTGGTATCCGCTCGCCGCCTTCGGCGCCGGTGCGGTCATCGGCGGCGCTATTGTCGCGCAGCCGCGTTACGTCGCGCCTGCGCCCAGCATGGGTTCGAGCCACGTTGCCTGGTGCGCCAACCGCTACCGGTCCTATCGCGCCTACGACAATACCTTCCAGCCCTATAACGGCCCACGCCAGCAGTGCTATTCGCCGTATTGATAAACGTGCTGTTCTCGAGAAACGTCTGCCCCTCACCCTAACCCTCTCCCCGTAAAAACGGGGAGAGGGGACGTGCCCCGCGACAGGTTGGTGCGAACGGAGAGGTCGCGGCATGGTCCCTTCGCCCCGTTTACGGGGAGAAGGTGCCGGCAGGCGGATGAGCGGCGGGAGCCAACGACGGCGGTCACGTCCACTCAAACTGGATGCCGGCGCTTCACCCTCAAAGAATATCCACGCGCCTCAATAACCACCAGGCAAAGGCGATGGAGGCGACGATGAGGGCGACGGCGTATTCGGTGCCGTAGTCGCCGACGGCGAAGGGCAGGTTTGCCGTGTTCATGCCGAAGAAGCCGGTCACCAGCGTCGGCGGCAGCAGGAAGGCCGTCATGATCGACAGCAGATAGAGGTGACGGTTGGTTTCGGAGGATTGCTTCGAATCGATTTCTTCGTGCAGCAGGCGTGCCCGGTCCTGCAGCGCATAGATATCGTGGTCGACCGTTTCCAGCCGGCTCGTCAGCCGCCGCGCCACATCGTCGAAGCCGAAGGGCATCTCGTCGTCGTCGGCCGCCGCCGCCCGGCGCATCAGCGCCAGCACGGTGCGCAGATGGCGATGCAGCCTGACCACGGTTCGCCGCACCGGCGCCAGGCGCCGGCGCTCGTCGCGCTGCGCGCTGTCGTAGACGATATCCTCGATCTGGTTCAGCTCTTCGGTGAGTTCGATGACGACCGCGATCAGCGTGCGCTGGAATTCGATCACCAGCAGTTCGAAGAGATCGACTGGCCGGGAGAATTTGCCTGGATTCTTCTCGATCAGGGCGCGTGCCCGTTCGACGCTGCGCAGCGGCTGCAGCCTCGTGGTGATGATGAAGCGGTCGGACATGGCGAAATGCAGCCAGCCGAGATTGTTGGTATCCTGGGCGAAATCGCGCTGGCAATCGACGAGCGTGCCATAGAGCATCTGCTCGTCGACAGTGATGGTCGCATGCGTATCGCGCGTCGTCAGCGCCGATTTCGCGTCCTCCGTCAGCCCGTCCAGCGTATCGAGCAAGGCTGGCACGCGGGCGTCGACAAGGTTGAGGTGCAGCCAGTAGAAACAATTGTCGGCGGTCAGTTCCGCCACCGTCGCACTATTGTTCAGTCGCACCGCGGTCTTTTCTTCGGGTGAGAAGCGATAAGCCCAGACGAAACCGGGTATGTTGACGGGCAACGTGTCCATTGTTCGCCGGTCCTTTGCGAAGGCGATGTCATTCCTTAGAGTGTCTCCATGACGTGCATTTGTGCAAGGGTGCAAGAGCAAAGCGTCACGTCATGCGACTTATCGCATGACGGCCGAGGAAATCGAAATTGACGTTTACGTAAAAATCAATTAGCCCTTGTCTCGGAGGGGCTTTGCCGCTGTGAGGCCGGTCTGCGGAGGAAAAACCATGTACAAAGCGCCCGTCGAGGAAATCGCGTTCACGTTGAAGCACGTAGCGGGCATGGGCGAGGCAATTTCCAAGGGGCTGCTCGGCGATCTCGGCGAAGATCTGGTCGATGCGATCCTGGCCGAGGCGGGACGTTTTGCCACAGAGGAAGTGGCGCCGCTCGCCGACATCGGTGATCGTCAGGGCGCTCGTCTGATCGATGGCGAGGTCCGGCTGCCGGATGGCTGGCGCGATCTGTACCGCCATTGGATTGCCGGCGGCTGGAACGGCCTGACGGCGCCCGAAGCTTTCGGCGGCCAGGCCTTGCCGCATATGCTGAATGTCGCAGCACTCGAAATGTGGAATTCCGGCTCCATGGCCTTCGCCCTCGCCCCGACGCTGACGATGGGTGCCGTCGAGGCCGTCAGCACCCATGGCAGTGCTGCGCTGAAGGACAAATATCTGGAAAAGATGGTCTCCGGCGAATGGACCGGTACGATGAACCTGACCGAGCCGCATGCGGGCTCCGATCTCGGCGCCCTGAAAGCCCGCGCCGAGCGCCGCGACGACGGCAGCTACCGCCTGTTCGGCCAGAAGATCTTCATCACCTGGGGCGAACATGACGCGGCCGACAACATCATCCATCTGGTGCTGGCCCGTCTGCCGGATGCGCCGGCCGGCACCCGCGGCATCTCGCTCTTTCTGGTGCCGAAGTTCCTGGTGAACGACGACGGTTCGCTTGGGCTCCGCAACGATCTCTTCTGCCACTCGCTGGAGCACAAGCTCGGCATCCATGGCTCGCCGACCTGCACGATGATCTACGGCGACGGAAAATTCGGCGGCGAAAAGGGCGCTGTGGGATGGCTGGTCGGCGAGGAGAACAAGGGGCTCGCCTGCATGTTCACGATGATGAACAATGCCCGCCTTGCCGTCGGCATGCAGGGCGTGGCGATCGCCGAGGCCGCCACCCAGAAGGCGCTCGCCTATGCCAGGGAACGCACCCAGGGCAGGGCGCCGGGCTCAAGCGGCGCCGGCATGAGCCCGATCGTCGACCATCCCGATGTCGCCCGCATGCTCCTCACCATGAAGGCTCTGACGCAAGGGGCGCGCGCCATCTCCTATGCCTGCGCCCACGCGATCGACATGTCGCACCGGGCAGGCGACACCCGCCACCACTGGCAGGAGCGCGCCGCCCTTTTGACGCCGATTGCCAAGTCCTTTTCGACCGATGCCGGCGTCGATGTCGCCTCGCTCGGCATTCAGGTGCATGGCGGCATGGGTTTTATCGAGGAGACGGGTGCGGCGCGTTATCTCCGCGATGCCCGCATTGCGCCGATCTACGAGGGCACCAACGGCATCCAGGCGATCGACCTCGTCACCCGGAAGCTGCCGCTCTCCGGCGGCGATCAGGTGAAGGGCTTCATGGCCGAGCTTAAACAGATCGCCGAAGGCGTCCGCCGCTGCAATCTTAATGGTTTCGGCGAAACGGCTGTGAGGCTCGACGCTGCGATTGCCGATCTCGAACAGGCGACCGCCTGGCTGCTGAAGACGCTTGCCGATGAAAAGGCCGCCGAGGCGCTCTCCGGAGCCACCCCCTATCAGCGCCTGTTCGGGCTGGTGCTCACCGGCTGTTATCTCGCCAAGGGTGGTCTCGCTGAGGGAGCCGATGGGGCAGGCGAAAACCGCATCGCGCTCTGCCGCTTCGCCGCCGAAAACCTGCTTGCCGAGACCGCAGCCCTTCGCGATCGGGTCGTCAATGGCGCGGCAAGCCTTGCCGCCGCCCGCATACTGCTTGCCTGAGGAGACCTTATGACCGACCACATCATCGTCGACCAGCCTTCCGCCCATCCCGGCATCCAACTGATCCGCTTCAATCGGCCGGAAAAGAAGAATGCCATCACCCGCCCCATGTACCGCACCATGGCCGATGCGCTGACTGCGGCCAACACGAATCCCGACATCCGCGCCACCGCTTTCCTCGGCACAGAGGGCTGCTTCTCGGCCGGCAACGACCTGAACGATTTTCTTGCTGCCGCGATGGGCGGCCGCGGCCTGGAGCAGGAGATCCTCGATTTCCTCTATGCGCTGGTGAATGCCGAAAAACCGGTCGTCTCCGGCGTCGACGGCCTGGCGATCGGCATCGGCACGACGATCCATCTCCATTGCGACCTGACCATCGCCTCCAGCCGCAGCCAGTTCCGCACACCCTTCGTCGATCTGGCGCTGGTGCCGGAGGCCGGTTCCAGCCTCGTCGCGCCGCGCCTGATGGGCCACCAGCGCGCCTTCGCCATGCTTGCCGCCGGCGAAGCCTTTTCGGCCGAGGAGGCGAAGGAAGCCGGTCTGGTCTGGAAGGTCGTCGAGCCAGGCGAGGTCGATTCACTGACGCTTGGCCTCGCCGCAAAGCTCGCGGCCAAGCCGCCGGAGGCGCTGCGCATCGCCCGCGATCTCATTCGCGGCGACCGTGGCGAGATCATCGCCCGCATCGACGAAGAGGCCCGCTATTTCTCCGCGCGGCTGAAAAGCGCCGAAGCTCGGGCGGCCTTCGAAGCCTTCATGCGCCGCTGAGCGCCGATCTCGATCGTTTCCGAACAATCCATGGCAAGCAGGCCGGTACCAACACCAGTTCGGGAGCAAACGGACACCGATCAGACCGCCGGCACATTGAATACCTCGCCGGCCCTGAGCGGCCGGAACCGTTCCGGGGGAATATCATGCTCGCTCATGGCGTCTTGCAACGCTCTTGCCGGCGCGTCGACCGCTTCATTCGTCAGTTGGAACGTGGCGAAGTGGTGTCCGGCCACATAGGCCGCATTTGCCAACTTCATCCCGGCCACCGCCTCCTGCGGATTCTGGTGCTGCCCTTTCATGAACCAGCGCGGCTCATAGGCGCCGAAGGGTAAAATGGCCAGGCGAAAGCCGCCATGCTTCTGCCGTGCCGCTTTGTAATTGATCCCGTGGTGAAAGCCCGTATCTCCGACGTGGTAAATTTTTCCGGCTGGAGTCGACAAAACGAACGACGCCCAGAGCGCCATCCGGCGATCGGCGGTTCCGCGGGCGGACCAATGGTGTGCAGGCTCGGCATCAATGCTTATTCCGGCGTGCGAAATGCGCTCGCCCCAGTCCATCGAAGTCGTCTGTATATCGGGCACGGCGCGGCGCATGATCGTGTCATTGCCGAGCGGCGTCACGACAAGTGGCCGATGCTTCGCACCCAACCGCCTGAGCGTTGCGATATCGAGATGATCATAATGATTGTGCGACACCAGCACGAGATCGATTGGCGGCAAATCATCGAACGCGATGCCCGGCGGGACGACGCGCTTGGGTCCGGCAAAAGCGAAGGGACTCGCGCGCTCTGACCATACCGGGTCGGTGAGGATATTGAGCCCGGCGACCTGCACGAGCATTGTTGCATGGCCGACCATGGTCACCCTTAGATCCTCGCCGTCGACGTATGGATCCGGCTTGGCCGCCGCGTACGGACTTGCGACCGACCTCGGCCAAGGCTTACGGCCACCGCCGAATTGCCACCGCAACACATCGCGGAAACCGAGAGGTTCGATACCTTCGGGATTGAAGAAATGCGTGCCGTCGAAATGATCGGACACTGGACCCTTATAGTAGGGGTTGCGTCTTTTGGACTTAGTCATTGCCGGTGACCAGGGCAACGCTTCTGTTTTTGTCGATCATGTTTCACCTTAGGGTGGGGATCACCGCCAATTGGTTACTATCTTTTCGATATGACGTCACTATCGAAAAGATACCGATAAAAAGCCTATCGATTCCGCAATGCCCGTCCGCTGCGGCCTTATCTGTGGCGATGTGCGTGGAGCATTCTCGTCTTGCAGGATGCACATCGGGCCTCATCCGGTTCTACCAATATAGGAAGAGCCGCGGCATCGTGACCACTATGGCGGGCTCGGAGATCCAACCCATTGCAACAGATGCCGTTTCAGGCACACAAGCCGGGACTCGGGCAATGCGACGGAGCTCGGATCGGGACACGAAAACCGGAAACCGACAAGGTAGCTCCAGCGCTAGGAAGACGGTTCGGGCACCACACCGCCGGCACAGAGAGCAAAAACTTAGCCGACAGGCACGCCTATTTCTCCAGCGCCGCCACCACCTCGACATGCGAGGTCCAGAGGAACTGGTCGATCGGCGTCACGCCGGTAATGTGGTAGCCGCCCTCGACGAGGATCGCGAGATCCCGCGCCAGCGTCAGCGGATTGCAGCTGACCGCCACGATCTTCTTCACGCCTGAGCGGGCGAGCTCCTGGCACTGGAACTCGGCACCGGCCCGCGGCGGATCGAAGACGACGGCGTCATAGGGCTTGAACTCCTGCGTCATCAGGGGGCGGCGGAAGAGATCGCGTTTTTCGACGGTGACCGGCTTCAGCCCCTGTGTGTTGCGGGCGGCATGATCGAGTGCCGCGAGCGCCTTTGCCTCGGCTTCGACGGCGTGCACGCGGGCGATCCGCGCCAGCCGCAGCGAAAACGTGCCGGCGCCGGCAAAGAGATCGGCGATCCGCTTCGACTTGCCGACATGAGCCGTGACCAGCTCCGCCATCGCCTCTTCCGCCGGCTTGGTTGCCTGGGTGAAACCGCCCGGCGGCGGTGAAACCTGGACGCCACCGAATTCGACCATCGGCTTCGACGGCTCGACGAGGATTTCGCCGTTCAGCGAAACACGGGCGATGCCGCGCAGGCTGAGCGCGGTCTCGATCGCCTTGCGCCGCTGCGGGTCGGAGAGTTTCTTCACCTCGTCGACTGATATGTCCAGGCCGGAAAGCGTTTCGAGCACGGCGACGCGGAAGGGTTCGGCGCTGGTCGCCAGCGATGCAGCAATCGCCCTGATCGCCGGCAGCCGGGCGATGATCCCTGCCGACGAGATCGGACATTCCTCGATCGCGACGATATGGTGGCTTTCGGCCTGGTTGAATCCAACAAGCATGTCCTTCTCGGTCTTGCGCGCCGCAAAGACGAGGCGCCGGCGCTCGCCCGGCCGAGCCGGAACAATCTCGCCGACCTCTGACGTCAGACCCTTCGATTTCAGCGCATCGATCACAAGCTGGCGCTTGAAGGCGCGGTAGGGCGCATCTGCCATATGCTGCAGTGTGCAGCCGCCGCAGGTGCCGTTGACGCCATCCGGGCCGAAATGCCGGCAAGGCGGCTCCTGCCGGTCGGGCGAGGGCGTCGTGATCGACATGATCGTGCCCTGGCTCTTGACGCGGGCAATCGCCACCGTTTCGCCGGGCAGGGAAAAGGGCACATAGACAGGCCCGCCGGCGCTGCTGGCGATGCCGTCGCCCTGGGCGCCGAGCTTCTCGATCTTGACGGTTTCGGTGCTCACGGTTTCAATCCTGCCAGAAGAAATTCCTGATTGCCATCGCCGCCGGAAATCGGGGAAGGGATGAGGCCGAGGCTTTTCCAGCCCATGTCCTCGACGAACCAGCGCTCCAGTTCTGCAGCAACGGCGGGAGCAGACGAGGGGTCCTTCAGCATTCCGCCCTTGCCGATCGCCTCGCGCCCGGCCTCGAACTGCGGCTTGACCAGCAGCACGGCGATAGCGCCAGGTTCGGCGATCTCGAGAGCCGGCGCAAGCGCCAGCCTCAGCGTGATGAAGGAGACGTCGGAAACGATGAAGGTGGCGGGATGGCCGATATCCTCTGCCGTCAGGTTGCGGGCGTTGAGGCCTTCCCTATTGGTCACGCGCGGATCGCCTGATATGCGCGGGTGCATCTGCCCATGGCCGACATCGATCGCGGTGACATGTGCAGCCCCGCGCTGCAGCAGTACCTCGGTGAAGCCGCCGGTGGAGGCCCCGACATCGAGACAGTGATGGCCGGCAGGATCGAGCCGGAAATGGTCAAGTGCGGCGGCAAGTTTCAGTGCGGCGCGCGAGACATAGTCCTGGGCCGGATCGTCGATCTCGATTGCCGCGTCTGCGCTAAACAGCGCGCCGGCTTTCGTGACCACCTGGCCGCCGATCCTGACGGTGCCGCGCTGCACGGCGTCGCGGGCGCGCGAGCGGCTGGCAAAGAGGCCGAGGGAGACGAGAAGTTGGTCGAGGCGTTGGGTGTTTTGATCTGACATCGGCTGTGCATGACCGGCAAAGCCGCCGGTTGCAAGCATTTTGTTCCCAAGACCGTCATTGACCCTCAAAAGCTTTCGGCGATAATCCTGCCGCGGCGACCGCGCCGCAGACACGGGGGTGTTCCATGCTGAAGCTCTTCACGCTGATTGCCGCGGCAGTGATCGCAGCGCCCGCGCTCGCGAACGACACGATGGCCGAGGTCAAGACCGGCGGGCTGATCTTTGCCCAATCCGACGATGTCAGCATGGCTGAAGAGGATCTCTTCATCTCCGCTTCGGAAGTGCGCGTCGACTATGTCTTCGAGAATAGCTCCGACAAGGATGTCGACAGCCTGGTCGCCTTTCCGATGCCCGACATCACTGGCCAGGTCGACAACAATTCCGCCATCTCCGATTACGACAGCGACAATTTTCTGCATTTCTCCACCGTGCAGGACGGCAGGCCGATCACCGCCAAGCTGCAGCAACGTGTCGTCTCGCTCGGCATCGACGTCACCGAGGAATTCGCCAAGCAGGGCATTCCGGTCCTTCCCTATAGCCAGAAGACGACCGAGGCGCTCGCCAAGCTTCCCGAAACCGTCCGCAAGGACTGGACCGCCCGCGGCCTCGTCTATCCCATGGCCGAGGGCGATGCCGATGGCGTCGCAAAGGTCGACCTCGTGCCGCTCTGGACGCTGCGCTCGACCTATTGGTGGCGTACCACCTTCCCGGCGAAGAAGAAGGTCAGCGTCCAGCATCGCTACAAGCCGGCCGTCGGCGGCACGGTGGCGATCAGCTTTCTCAAAGGTGGTGAGCCGAAGGGGGAGCGTTTCGACGAATATTCCCGCAAATACTGCCTCGACGGAGATTTCGTCAAAGTTGCCCAGCAGCGTGCTCGGGAAGCCGAGGCCGGGGGCGCCAACTATACCGAAAGCTGGATCTCCTATGTGCTGTCGACCGGCGCCAACTGGGCGGGACCGATCAGGCGCTTCCAACTGACGATCGACAAGGGCAAGCCGGGCAGCCTCATCAGCTTCTGCGGCAGCAACGTTCGAAAGATCGGTCCGACGACCTTCCGGATGACGTCAGAGGATTTCGATCCCACAAAGGATTTCGACATCCTGATCCTCAATCCTCCGGAAACGGCACAATAATCCGCGCGCTCGGCCTCGGTTGCAGTGCACAAATTTAAACAAATTTAAAGCCTGCCCGGATAGGTTCGGCGTGATTGCGGCGGTTCATCTGAACTGCTCGGCGCCATGAAGGCGCACGCGTTTCCACGCCGATCATGTTCTCAGTTTCAAACATCCCGGCGGTTGCGTCTCGCGCGACCTGCCTCTCGCCGCGTCGACTGTCGTCAGGAGAAATCACCGATGTCCGCCAAAAACATATCCTTGAACGGTAAACTTGCGGCCACGTTCGCAGCCCTCATTCTCATTTTCGTCGCCGTTTCCGCTTTCGTTTACTCCAAGGCGACGGCGTCCGCGGCCGCTTCTGCCGAGCAGGAAAAGTCCGAGCTGCTCGTCAATCAGATCGACGATGCGCTGCAGGCGATGCTCGAACAGGCCGTTAACCTGCGTGGCTTCATCCTCTTCCGCAGCGACAGCACCTATGGCGACGTCTTCGCCAACCGCGAGCGCATGCTGAAGGCGATTGCCGCCGCCAAACAGACGGCGGCCGGCGAGCCGCAGCTGGTCGAGATGATCGAGGGCATGCAGAAGGCCGCCGACCTCTATTTCCATGAACTCGCCGAGCCGCAGACCAAGGCGCGCAAGGAAACCGACATGCCGATCGAAGAGGTCGTCAAGATCGGCGTCAACGCCACCAAGGGCCAGCTCGACGGTTTCCGCCAGGCCTCGGCCAAGATCAAGGCCACCGCGCGTGAAAAGTCGGAAGCGCTTGCCGAGATCCGGGCTGATGCCAACAGCGATCTGAAGATCACGCTGCTTGCCGGCGGCATCCTCGCCTCGCTTGCCGCTGCTATGCTCGCCTGGCTGATGTCGCGCATCATCGTCCGCCCAGTCGTCGGCATGACGAGCGCCATGGATCGCCTCGCCGGCGGTCAGAACGACATCGAGGTTCCGGCTACCGACCGCGGCGACGAAATCGGCCGGATGGCCCAGTCGGTCCTGGTCTTCAAGCAGGCGGCGATCGAGAAGCTGCGCCTTGCCGGCGAGACCGACCGGATGCGCGACGACGCCGAGCGCCAGCGCCGGGCAGGTGATGAGCAGAAGGCGCGCGAGGAAGGCGAGATTCGCTATGCCATCGACGCTTTGGCGGGCGGCCTTGCCGAGCTTGCCAACGGCGATATGGCCGGTCGTCTCCAGACGCCGTTCGCCTCGCAATATGACAGCCTGCGCAATGACTTCAACCATGCCGTCGAAAAGTTGCAGGCGGCGCTGCAATCGGTCGGCCGCAACGCCTCGGCGATCAATGCCGGCGCCGGCGAAATCCGCTCGGCTGCCGACGATCTGGCCCACCGCACCGAGCAGCAGGCTGCCGCCGTCGAACAGACGGCCGCCGCACTCGAGGAAGTGACGACGACCGTCCGCGACAGCGCCAAGCGCGCCGAGGATGTCGGCAATCTCGTCGAGCGCGCCCGCCTCGGCGCCGAAAAGTCAGGCGAAGTCGTCCGCAAGGCGGTCTCCGCCATGCAGCAGATCGAGAAGTCCTCTGGCGAAATCTCCAACATCATCGGCGTCATCGACGACATCGCCTTCCAGACCAACCTGCTCGCTCTGAACGCAGGCGTCGAAGCGGCCCGCGCCGGCGATGCCGGCAAGGGTTTTGCGGTCGTCGCCCAGGAAGTGCGCGAGCTCGCCCAACGCTCGGCCAAGGCCGCCAAGGAGATCAAGGCTTTGATCACCACATCGGGCGAACAAGTCGTTGCCGGCGTCGGCCTCGTCGGCGAGACCGGCAAGGCGCTGGAGGTCATCGTCTCCGAGGTGCAGGAGATCAACCACCACGTCAGCGCCATCGTCACCGCCACCCGCGAACAGTCGATCGGCCTGCAGGAGATCAACACTGCCGTCAACAACATGGACCAGGGCACACAGCAGAACGCCGCCATGGTCGAGGAGCAGACTGCGGCCAGCCATGCGCTCGCCCAGGAGGCAAACGCTCTCGAAGAATTGCTGCGCCAGTTCAAGCTCGGCCAGCTGGCCCCGGCGCCGCGCGCAAGCGTTGCCGGCACCAACGCCCGCCCGGTCGCCTCCCCGGCCCACGCCCTGACCCGCACCGTCGCCAAGGCTTTCGGCGGAAGACAGGCGAGCGCTGCGGCGACCGTTCAGGAGGATTGGACGGAGTTCTGAGAGTGCGTCCTTCTTAGGAAGGGATGTTAAATGAACAGGGCGGTGCAGTGATGCGCCGCCTTTTTTATTGAGAGAACCTGCCGGGCAGCCCCCTTGCATGTTCAAACTGCATCCGTTGATGATGGGTGCGACCCCTGGGGGATGGCCATCCCCCAGGGGTCGGACGGGCGGGACCGTAACCCCCTTGGCGTGAACCGGGGATGAGCCTGGTCCGCCCGTCCTTCGCGTTTGTCCTGAACAGATAGTGGGGAGCAGGTCCCGTATGCAAGGCAAGGTATCGTCCGAAC
>NZ_JBIXJN010000033.1:0-48786 GCF_052871115.1 Rhizobium sp. LARHSG275
CTTGGCCAAGGATTGGGAAAAGTCCCTCGCTTCAGCCGAAGCATGGATCACTATCGCCCACATCCGCGTCCTGACACGACGCTTGGCAAGATACGGATATCGTTGAAACCTTTTCGAGTCAGGTTCTTAGGCCGCACAAGAATTATCCAGATTCGAAGCCCGATGCACCCTCTCTTCCGAGAAATATACGCAGTTTCGACAGCCGGCAGATATGGCTGCGGCTCCTGGCGAAAGGTTGCCGCCGGCACGCGGTTTTGGTATTCGCGGCACAACGGATGTCTTCATGCCGGCTCTGCCGGTGTTGCCGCTCTTATCCATCCTTTTGCCGGAGAATATATGCTCGACGAGGTCTTTCCCATTCCGGCCAGGGCCTTGGTCCGCCAAGGCGGGCGGGCCTGTTTCTTTCGTCTCGTCAATACGAGCCCCTTGTTGATACAGGTGCAATCGGGAACGAAGATTGTCATGGCAGATGACAAGGCTTTGCGCCTCGAGGCGGGCGCCTATGGCTTGCTGCCCGACTACAGACCGTTGACGATGGAGAACATTCCCAAGGCGCCGCAGAAGTATCAGACGCTGGCGCTTCCCGTTCCGCGACCGCTGTTCGAGGAGGCCTATACCAGGATGGGATCGATCGCCGTTCCATCGAGGCCTGTGCCGGCAGGCGCCTCCAGCCTGCCGGAGGAAGCTGCGGCATTGTTTGAGTATTGCTGCCAGCCGGGCAATCTGGCGCGCCTTCCTGGCGCTATCGCCAAGGCTCGTCTGATGGAACTCGTCACCTGGTTCGCGCTCCACGGGGCGGTGCTCGGCCGATGCGAAAGCTCCCGGCTTGAGGACCGGCTGAGGCAGATGATCGAAGCTGATCCCGCCTCCGCCTGGACGTTGGCGCAAGCTGCGCGCTTGTTCAATATGAGCGAGGCGACGCTGAGGCGCAGGCTCTCCGCAGAGAATACCGCCTTCAGCGAGATATTGAGCGATACCCGAATGAACCGCGCTCTTGCACTCATTCAGACCACGACATTGCCGATGGCCCAGGTTGCGCTGGAGGTCGGCTATGACTCACCTTCGCAATTTTCAGCACGTTTCAAGGAGCGGTTTGGCGTCAGCCCGCGCCATGTACGCAGCGGCACCGAGCACTTTGAGCGGATCGGGGCAGAAATTGCGCAGAGCGGGGCAGATGCGCTTGCGCGGTGACGGTAGTTTCCCGGCATCGTCAACCACAGGAGAACAGCAATGCGTTTGATCACAGCAGCACTTATGGCCGCCTCCGTCTCCGGCGCCACGGCCGCCCACGCCGAAATGAAGCTCACCTCGAAGGACCTGGTCGCCGGTAAGGCCATGGCCGACGCGCAGGTCTTCAACGGTTTCGGCTGCTCGGGCAGGAACATTTCGCCGGAACTGACCTGGTCGGGCGCTCCCGAAGGTACCAAGAGCTTCGCCGTCATGGCGTACGATCCGGATGCGCCCACAGGTTCCGGCTGGTGGCATTGGTCGGTGTTCAATATCCCCGCAGATGCCTCGAAGATTGCCACCGGCGCAAGCGGTGACAAGAAGCTTCCCGCAGGCGCCGTGGAAGGCCATACCGATTTTGGCACGTCGGGATATGGCGGCGCCTGCCCGCCGGCCGGCGATAAGCCGCACCGCTACCAGTTCACCGTCTACGCGCTCAAGGTCGACAAACTTCCGCTTCCCGAGACCGCACCGGGCGCCATGGTCGGCTTCTATGTCAAGGCAAACACGCTCGACAAGGCCTCCGTCGAGGTTACCTACGGCCGCTGAAGCCGGCTTCGGATCGTAGTCGTCATTCCCTTTATGACAACGGTCGGCCGAGGTGACTGAACCTCGGCCGACCGTTTCCTATGCGGGCTTCTCTGGCCTGTAAACCTAGACAGTCATTGCTTGCCAGCAGATCAACGGACCGTCTTCAGCATCGATCCGCTCGCCGATTTGGACAAAGCCATTGCGTTCAAGGACACGCTGGGACGCGATGTTGTCGACCCCGGTCTCTGCAGAGATCAGGGCCACGCGAGGATCGTTTCGGCCCCACTCCAGCAACTGCCTTATGGCCCGCGTGGTACATCCACGGCCCTGGCGTGAAGGCGCAACCCCATAACCGATATGGATGTTTCCATTATGTGGAACCCGAACGATGGAGCAGAGGCCGACGATCTCGCCATCCTCCACAATCATCCAGGCCGACGGCGAAAATTCTGCGCCGATGTCAGCCGCGAGGCGGTTCAACATCGCCAGTACTTCAGGAGGCGCAATGGCGCTGTCTTGGACAAGGTGCAGATTGTGAGGCGCGGTGCCCTTCAGCAGCGCGTCAAAATCACTGGAAATGAGTTCTATGATCATAGTTTTCCCGACATTGGACATGCGCCAGCATGGGTGCGCTAAGGCCGAGCGATAAGAGTGAGGATCAGCTCTCAGTGACGATGCCGAGCATCTTTACCCCTACCGCCGCAGCCGGTGAGTTCTGGATCGTTGCGACGGCAAACAAAGGCATTCTCCTCTAAGACGGAAATGCGAATAACAGTGCCGGGCGAGGATCGCAAGATACTCGGATCGGTCGGCACGCCGGCATGATGCATGCCAAACCGCAAGATCCGTCGAGCGCTGCGTTGCCGAAGGAAACTAGTTTGAGCTGCCACGGGGACCAAGACGAATGACCGCAGCGCTTCGGAACTATCATGAGCGGATGCAGCGAGTGCTGGATTATGTCGACCAGCACCTCGATGACGATCTCGATCTTGACGTTCTGAGCGGTGTCGCGGCCTTCTCGAAGTTTCATTTCCACCGGCAGTTCACGGCGAGCTTCGGATTGTCAGTGCATCGCTATATCGGGCTTTCCCGCATGAAGCGCGCTTCATACCGGCTGGCCTACAGGGACGAAGAACGCGTCACTGATATAGCGATGGATGCCGGTTACAATGCACCGGATGCCTTTGCCCGCGCCTTTCGGCAACGGTTCGGTCAATCGCCTTCGTCGTTTCGGAAGTCTCCCGATTGGGAGCCGTGGCTTGCCGCCTTCGAGCCTCTCGACAATGCAAGGAGCAAGCTCATGCAGAAGACTTTTACCACTGACGACGTGATAATTCGCAATGTACCCACCACGCCGGTGGCGATCATGGAGCACCGGGGCGACCCGGCGACGCTCGGCGCCACCATCCAGCGGTTCATCGCCTGGCGCAAGGCCGCTGGCCTGCACCCCAGGACAAGTCCGACCTTCAACGTCTGGCGTTCCGAGCGGCGTCCTCAGTCGCCCGCCTGCTATAGCGTAGACCTTTGTGTCGGGACCGACCAACCGATCGAGGCGAACGGCGAAGAGATCAAAGCCGGCGAGATCCCTGGCGGACGCTGCGCGGTGCTGCGCGTCGTCGGCAACACCGACAATCTGGAGCCCGCCGCGCTCTACCTTTATCGCGACTGGCTTCCGGCCAGCGGCGAGGAAGCACGCGACTTCCCGATCTATTGCCAGCGGCTGAGCCTCTTCCCGGAGGTGGCGGAGCGTGAGGCGGTGGCGGAGTTGTTTCTGCCGCTGAAATAGCGCCCTCGGACGGCGGCTTGTCCATTCTGATCGCCGGAAGCGGACAGGCCGTTGTCCACGCTAGGCCGGCCGGTTGACGCCCATCAGGTCGCGGACTTATGCGCACTCAAAAACCAATTGCAATACAAAACCAGTTTGGCTAACTTACCACCGATTGCATATGCAATCGGGACTGCGCGGATATGCCGTTTAAGGAAAGGAAGTGAGGATGGCTAAGCTCGTGTTCGGAATGAACCAGTCCCTGGACGGCTACGTCGATCATGTGGGGTTTGCGCCAAGCCCCACGCTCTTCCGCCACTTCATCGAGGAGGCGGAGCGGCAGGCGGGCAGTGTGTACGGTCGCCAGATGTATGAGGTCATGCGTTACTGGGACGACGAACATCCTGAATGGGATGCAGAGCAACAGGCCTTCGCGGCGGCGTGGCGGAACCAGCCGAAATGGGTCATCTCGCGCTCGTTGAAGTCGGTCGGTCCCAATGCCAGGCTCGTTGGAGAAGATCTTGAGGCCGCAATTCGCGCGCTGAAGGCGGAACGCGACGGGGAGATCGAAGTTGCCGGCCCCAATTTGGCGCAAAGCCTCACCGAACTTGGGCTGATCGATGAGTATCGGATCTACCTGCACCCCGTGGTGCTCGGTCACGGCAAGCCATATTTCGCCGGACCCCGGCCACCGCTCCGCCTGATGGCTCATGACCGGATTGCCGAGGATGTGATCAGGTTGACCTACGTTCCGGCTTGATCACGCGACTCGCCAGATGAAAATCGCGGCTCGGCTTCTGACCGGATGACGGCAAGCGTCGCCGGCGACCTGCCGGGTGTCAGTCGCGCGATATGGACAGCCCCGCGAGAAGCGGAGCGTACGCGGCGAGCCTGTGGGATACGAACTCCGTGAAGAGCCGCACGCGCTTCGTCTTGCGTGTCTCCCCCTGTGTGAGAAGCCAGAGCGTTCCGTACATGTGCAGGTCGGTGCCCGGCACCCTAACCAGGTGGGGGTCGGCGTCTCCGACGAAGCACGGCAGTGTCGTGATCCCAAGCCCTTGCCGTACAGCAACGATCTGCGCTTCGGCGTCCGTGATCCTGAATGGAACCTCCGTGGTGCGAACCTCGCCCTCGCTGGCCCAATTCGGAATTCCATGCATGCTTATGACGATCCACCGGATGGGATCAAGCGCGCCCGCACGCCATGCGGCCAGTCGATCGCAGGACATGTAGACGCCGCCGAACAGCTCCGGTCCCTTCAGGCCGTGCAGATTGAGCGGCAGGGTTTTGCGGTCGTAGACGACGCGGATCGCCACGTCGGCCTCTCGGTTGGTCAAATTTGCGAGCTCGCCGGACGACACGATTTCCATCTCGATATCCGGATGCAGCCGCGCGAAATCGGCGAAATCAGGCATCAGCAGGTGTGTAGCGAGGGGCGGAGCCAACGTCACCCGCAGAAGCCCGCGCACGCTCTGGTCGCGCCCAAAGACACGCGTCTCCAGCTCGTGCGACGACGCTTCCATCTGGTTCGCGAGCTCGAGCACCTCCTCGCCCGCAGCCGTCAGGCGGTAGCCCGAAGGCAGCTTTTCGAACATCTGCGCTCCGAGGCGTTCCTCGAGTTGCGCGATGCGTCGCAGCACGGTCGCGTGATTGACCCCGAGACGCCCGGCGGCAGCCCGCACTGAGCCTCCGCGCGCCACGGCAAGAAAGTAGCGAATGTCATCCCAGTCGATCATGGTGCAATCCGGCACCGCCCGGCGCGCCTTCCAAAGCCCGTATTTAACGCATTCGTACAGCATTGCGGGCGGTCATCATAGCCTATGTCGACGAGCGCAGCCCAATCCCGAACGGCGGACACCGATCGTCGCGGCTGGCGTCAGTGGTCCGGCCGGATCGATTTTGCACCACCGATGTGCGCGCTTCCGCACTCAATGCCTGACTCCGGCGGACCTATGTAGAGGTCCTCGGGAGCGTCCCCGAACAACCAAAGACAAGGTGAAAGAGAAGTCATGGGAAAGCTTGAAGGTAAGGTTGCGGTCATCACGGGCGGATCGAGCGGCATGGCGCTGGCGAGCGCCAAACGGTTCGTTGAAGAAGGCGCCTATGTTTTCATCACGGGCCGGAGACAGGAATCGCTGGACGACGCCGTCAAGCTGATCGGCCGGAACGTAACCGGCGTGCGCGGCGACGCATCCAAACTCGACGATCTCGACCGCCTGTTCAATATAGTCAAACGGGAAAAGGGTAAGATCGACATCCTGTACGCGAGCGCCGGCACGGGCGAAGCCGTCCCACTGGGCGAGATAACCGAGCAGCATTTCGACGCGACCTTCAACCTGAATACGCGAGGCACGCTGTTCACGGTTCAGAAGGCGTTGCCGCTGTTCAACGACGGCGGATCGATCTTCATGACCGGGTCAGTTGCTTCGCTGAAAGGTTTTCCTGGTTACAGCGTGTATGCGGCGAGCAAGGCGGCGCTGCACGCGTTCGCGCGCGGGTGGCTCAACGAACTCAAGGGCAGGAATATCCGGGTGAACGTGCTGCACCCGGGGCCGATCGCCACGCCGATGCAGGACCAAGTTCTCACCGAGGAGGCGAAGCAAATGTTCGAATCCTTGATCCCGCGGGGAAAGATGGGTCGTCCTGAGGAAATTGCGGCGGCCGCGCTGTTTCTCGCTTCAGACGATTCGAGCTTCGTGAATGGGGTGGAGTTGTCTGTCGACGGCGGCTTCTCGGCCATCTGAATTCGCGCCGGATCGCGAGAAGCGGCTGATCGGCGGGAACGAGCGTGTCCATGGTGAAATGACTTCCGCGCTGAACAGTCGGACCGGCCGCGCGGAAGGCGTTCACGACGGGACGTCTACGCAAAGGTCGCCACACAGTAACCCAGCGCCGTTGAAGGCCGGGAATCAATGCCAATACAACATAGGAGAAACATTATGAGCTATGCGATTGTGGGATTCGGCAAGATAGGCCAGGCCCTTGCCCAGGCCTTCGCCCGTAATAACATCGAGGTGGCCGTCGCGAGCCGCCGTCCGCCCGAGGCGTTGGCGCCGCAGGCTCACGCGATTGGACCCACCGTCGTCGCCAAGTCGCTGCGGGATGCACTCGAGGCCGACACGATCATCCTGGCGGTCCCGTTCGGCGAGCATCGCGAGGTTGCGAAGGCCCTGCCGAGCTGGGAAGGCAAGACAGTCATCGACGCGACGAACACGTTTGGAGTTCCCCCTGAAGAGCTGGACGGTCTCCCGTCCTCCGCCTTCGTCGCGAAGTCGTTCACCGGCGCCAAGCTCGTGAAAGGCTTCAATCACCTGATTGCCGCCACCCTGGCTGCCGATCCGATCGTCGAGGGCGGCCACCGGGTCGTCTTTCTCTCGAGCGACGACGAGGACGCGATCGCTCCCGTGGCGGACTTGGCCAAACAACTCGGCTTCGCACCCGTCAAGCTGGGAAGGCTCGACGAGGGTGGCGCGCTGGTGCACGCACGCGGCCGCACTTGGGGCCAGCTCATCTTCCAGGATTTGTTCAAGAAGGAGCAGTAATCGATCTACGACCGCGTGATCGACGCCGAGAACTGGTCGCGCGCGCTAACGTCTTCGAGCAGCGCGCGACCGAATATTTGAAGACCATAAAGTCGCGAAGGTTGGGGGGCCGACGGTGGTACTCCCCCTCACTCCCACTCGATTGTTTAAAACCCAGTTATGCAATTGATCTACCTGGTTTTTTTCTTTTCTTCGGCGCCGAAAGCCGACCCACGGGCCGTCAACATCTTAAGGTGCTGATTTTAAAGGACAAATCGAACGAAAATTTTTTGTGTGGCTTCGGCATCTATCGAGGTCGATTGCTTCTCGGAACCCAATTTTCGGCGGCTGCTTGCCGCTCCGCTACCGGGCGAAAAGTACCGTCATGCCTGTCACGACTCTGTCCAGTTTAGATACGCGATCAGAGATCGCCAGCGCGGGCTGGATTTTGCTCTGGTGGCTAGCAGGCCAGGGCTGCCTCGGCGCTGCCCTAGCGCCGCTTCAGCCCACTGCCTGGCTGATGGCCCGCTCGAGAGCGCGATCGAGGCCTTCGGCGATTGCCGTCACCGCGGGATCGCCAAACTGCCCGAAGAGTGAAGAGGGCTTGTCGTACTCGAAGACGGCGCGGCCCTCGGCATCTTCGTAGAGCACGACGCGAAAAGGCGCATACTGCGCGGCGGCGAGTTGATGCCTCGTCATCTTCGACGCCGTATTCGGATTGCCGATGTCGTACTGGAGGGCTTTGCGCATCAAGCCGGCGATTTTCAGCACATCTCCATGATTGCGGCTTTGAAAAATCGAGAGTTCGGGGAGTGCTTCGAGGGCTGCGCGCGCACGATCGATATTACCGGCGTGCAGCAGCGTCGGTACGGTGTCGTCGAGCTGCGGCAAAGCCGCTTGAAACGCATCGCGTACTTGGTCGAATGGCCGGTTCACCACGACCTTCACATGTTTCACAGGTATTGTCACTTCGGTGCTGAGGCTTTCGGCCATTGTAGACTCCACTTTCACTACTGCTTTGAAGCTTGCTCGACATGTGCCCAGCCAGATCGTTTCTCCCGGCCGGCCTCGCCGATCGATGGAAGGCGAACCCGCGCTGGTCGCCTGGGTCAGCAAAAGTCTCTCGCGCGATTACGTGGGTTGTCCTGCGGCTTCCAGAATGAGCTGGGTTATCTCGTCTGGATGAGAGATCAGTGAGAGATGACTCGCCTTGAGTTCGACAGTCTTGGCACCCATGCGCTTGGCCATGAAGCGTTCGAGATCGGGGTTGATCGTTCGATCTTCCGTCGAGACGGCATAGAAACTCGGTTTCGATCGCCAGGCCGCGTGCGTGGTCTTTCCCGTCAGCAGGGCCTTTTGGTACGGCTCCTGGACAGCATAGAGGACCCTGGCCTTCGCTTCCGGCAGGTCGCCCGCGAAGTCACGCAGGAACGCCGTTTCGCTGAGACGCCCCTCATCACCGTCGAAGACGATGCCGGCGGATGCCGGGGGCGTCGGAAAAGTCTTCGCCAGAGCCGTATAGTCCTCACCGGCATCCGGCGCTCGCGCCGCCACATAGACAAGGGCCGAGACGTTCGGATGAACGCCGGCTTCCGTCACGATCATTCCGGAGAATGAATGCCCAACGAGCACGGTCGGGCCGTCCTGCCGATCCAGCACGCGCTGTGCTGACGCCACTGCTTCCGGGAGCGTCGTCAGGGGATTTTGCACGGAAGTGGCGTTAAGCCCGGCCGCCTGCAAGCGCGCGATGACCTCGGACCAGCATGAGCCGTCGGCGAATAGCCCATGGACAAGGACGACATTGCGCGCCTTCGCAGGAACGGGAATTGCGGCCAGGCCACGGCTGGCGACCAGGGAGGCGGCAGCGCCGGCAACCATGGTGGCAGAGAATGTTCGCCTGTTCATCATCGCGGTTCACTCCTTCACGGGACCGGCAGGATCACTTCGGAGGCGATCTTCCAGTTCTTTCCTACCTTTATCCAGTTCATGATCATCAGAAACGGCTTCGGCGTGCCGTCCTGACCCGCATACGAAACCGTAATGGTTATCGGCGCATAGGATTCCGCGACGTCCTGCGTCAGGCCAACGACCTTGAGTTTTGAAAAATCTGGCTGAAGCACGACTGGCCCAGATGCAGCGATAGCGTGGAGTTTTTGATCGATTGCCTCGTTGCCCCAAAAGCCCGCCCAATTCCCTTCTGACGACGGATTCGCGCTCTTTGCGACAATAAGGGCCGACGGCGATTGCCAAAACATCTCGTGCAGAGCGTTCACATCATGTCGATTAGCCAGCTCCATGACCTTGGTGAACTGTGACCTGATGATCGTCAGGGTGGACGGGTCGAGAGGATCTTTATAATCGGCCGGTGCGGCGGAGACAGATTCACTGGCGAGCGCTATCAGACCGACAGCGGCAAAGAGCGTCTTGCGCATTTCAGTAATCCCTTGTGTGATTCACAGTCATTTCGCTGATAGAGCGTACCTACGGCGATCGCCGGCAAGGTTCGCTCGCTACGGCGAACGTCTCTACTGGCCTTCGAAAGGAAAGGACGGTCGCGGCCTCCCCGCTTTCATCGCATCCACGGCCGATGCAATGCCACCGGTTGCGTCCCGCGTATCGAAAACCGGCATTGCGATGTCGAACATGATTTCGTCCGCCGCAGCGACCCCGCCATTTGCCCAGGCGCGCAGCAACACCTTGTGCGCCGCGTAGGCGCGGGTTGGCCCGATCGCGAGTTTTTCCACGAAGGCGCGCGACTCCGCGAGCAGGTCGGCGTCTGGGAAAACCTTGTTGACGACGCCGACGTGCTCCATGGCTGCGGCGGAGATCTGCTCGGACGTAAGCGCCCATTCCGATGCGCGCGCACGACCCGCCCGTTCGGCAACGCGGTAGATACCGCCGAGCAAAGTCACGATGCCCAGCGTCTGCTCAGGATGGCCGAACCGGGCCGAGCTCGACGCGAATATCATGTCGGCGCGCAAGGCGAGCTCAAGCCCGCCTCCGAAGCAAAGTCCCTGCACCGCCGCCACGACAGGCAACGGCAGACGCTCGAACTGGTTGAATACGTCCATGTAGCGCTCGAAGATCGCCCGGAGCTCCGACCGGCTGCGCTCAGGCCAGGGTAAGATATCGCCACCAAAGCTGAAGTCGAGCCCTGCGGCGCACAGCAGTACAGCCCTGGCTTCGCTGCTTGCGATACGCGCCATCGCGGCAGCGAGCTCTTCGACCATCTGGTCTCCGATGCGGTTCTGCGGAGCGTTGTCGAGTGTGATGATTGCGACATGATGGTCGATGGTGCAGGTCAGATGGGTCATAGTGAGCGCCTCATGCTTGCTATCGGTGATGCCACTCACTGCGCCGGGACGGGAACGATGGCCGAGATGCGCCAGCCTTCGGGGGTGCGGATCGCGAACTCATTGACGAGAAACGTGTAGGTCGCCGCCTCCTGGCCAGCCGGACCCGCGGTGACGCGCGTCGGCGCATAGATATGCGCCACGTCAGGGCCGAGGGGCATGATCCGGATCGCTTCCTCGTCCGGTTCGAAGCGCCAGGTCCCGGTGAAGACGGTACGGAAGTGATCGATGACCGCCTCGCGCCCCCAGAAGCGATAGGCGCGGGCTACGAAGTTCACGGGATCCGGCTGTCCCGGCAGTGCGCGCGCAAGCACAGCGTCGATCACCTCAATATCATGGGCGGTTTCGCCCGCGGCTTGGCGCAAGAACAGAGCGCGAATTTCCTCGAGGTCTGCCGCACTGACCGCAGTGGAATACTTGGCATTTGTCATGATCTCACTCGCCTCATTTTCGATTGACATGGATTGCTACGACCGGTGAACGACGCTGGAGCGTCGAAGCGGGTCGCCGAGATGCTCGCAAAACCACTCAGTTGCCGCGCCTTCGGCGAGCGAAAACTGGTCCAGATAAGGATCGAAATGACCGCCTGCTATCAAGGCGAGCCGTTTGGGTTCCTGCGCCCGCTCATATGCAGCAAACGCCAGATCTGCCACGGTCATCCGGTCGTCGCGCGCGACAATCATCAGCAACGGCGTCGGCGAAACGCGGGCAATCCAATTGCCGGGCTCGTACATGCGCGCTGCCCGTGTCGAGCGCAGAGTGATTTCGTTTTCCCAAAGGCCTGCGGGAACAGGCTGTAGATAAAAAATCGACGGCGTCCTGAGACCGGTAGGCGGCCGGCACCGAAGGATCGGCGCTCACAACGGCCTGTCGGCGAGGCGGCTCTCCACGCAACTGCGCTCGCTCATCCTCGTCGAAGGCGTGCTCCAACGTTGGCAGAGCGTCGGGCGAGATTCGCCGCAATCCCTGCTCATAGCCGCTGATCGTCGGAACTTGCGCGACGATGCAGCGCAGACGTCGATCTGTGGCGCCCAACACAAGAGCGTGTCCGCCGGCATAGCTCGTGCCCCACAAGCCGATGCGCGTTGGATCAACTTCCGGTCGCGCCTCGAGATAGGAGATTGCGCGACGCCAGTCCGCGACTTGCCGCCACGGATCGATATCCCCTCGAAGATCGCCCCCACTCGTCCCGAAATTGCGATGGTCATGAACCAGAACGACAAATCCTGCCACGGCAAAGGCTTGGGCGAACCGCTCGATGCCGTGCTCCCTGGTCCCGGCAAAGCCGTGGGCCATCGTAATAGCCGGGCGAGCGCCGACGCCTTCGGGCACGAACAACCAAGCACCGAGGTCGATTCCACCTTCCGCTGGCACCGTCACGTCAATTTTGCGAACCATGTTCGGTCTCCCAACGGCAGCTTTCGTCATCGGCGCAATACTCGCGTTCTCAACCTCGCCGCATGCCTTGGACGGCAGGAACGTCCCTGTTGACACGCGTCGCTTGAACGACCATAAATATCAGATGACCGGTCGTCTGCAATTAGTCAAGAGGATTTTCCATGAAATCTCATCCAGCCCGACGAGGCCCGAAGCCGAAGCCTGACACCCGGCACAATCTCGTCGCGGCGGGCATCCGGATGATTCACGCTGAAGGATATGCCGCGACTGGCATACAGAGCATCGTCGAGGGAGCCGGCACGCCCAAAGGGTCGTTCTACACCTACTTTGCCAGCAAGGAGGCGTTTGGGGCCGAGGTGATCGATGGATATTCTGAGCGCGGCCAGATCAAACTGCGTGAGTTCCTATGTAATCCGAAGATCGCGCCACTCGCCCGGTTGGAGGCGTTTTTTGACGACAGGATCGAGAGCTTCAGGGCCTCGAACTATGTTCGTGGTTGCTTGATGGGTAATTTCAGCGCCGAGGCTGCGGATCACAGCTCATTGATACGCGAGCGCTTGGCCCAGCATTTCGAAGCCTGGTGCAGTGTAATTGATAATTGCATTTCGGAAGCGCAGGACCAGGGAGCGATCGATCGTCAATTCGCTGCATCGTCACTGGCGCGCTTCATATTAAATAGTTGGGAGGGAACTCTATTGCGGATGCGCGCCGAAAAGAGTGACGGCCCTCTATTAGATTTTAAGGAAGTCGTATTCGGCAAGATACTTGTATAAGCATTTCCACACTACTCCCCTTCACTCCCACTCGATCGTGCCGGGCGGCTTCGACGTCACATCATAAACGACGCGGTTGATGCCGCGCACCTCGTTGATGATGCGGGTGGCGGCGCGGCCGAGGAATTCCATGTCGTAGTGGTAGAAGTCCGCCGTCATGCCGTCGACGGAGGTGACGGCGCGCAGCGCGCAGACGAATTCATAGGTGCGGCCATCACCCATGACGCCGACGGTCTGGACGGGGAGCAGCACGGCAAAGGCCTGCCAGATGGCGTCGTAGAGGCCGGCCTTGCGGATTTCGTCGAGATAGATCGCATCGGCCTCGCGCAAGATCTCCAGCTTTTCGCGGGTGATGCCGCCGGGGCAGCGGATCGCAAGACCGGGGCCTGGGAAGGGGTGACGGCCGATGAAGCTGTCGGGCAGGCCGAGTTCGCGGCCGAGCGCGCGCACTTCGTCCTTGAAGAGTTCGCGCAAGGGTTCCACGAGCTGCATCTTCATGCGCTCCGGCAGACCGCCGACATTGTGGTGCGATTTGATCGTCACCGACGGGCCGCCGGTGAAGGAAACGCTCTCGATCACGTCGGGATAGAGCGTACCCTGGCCGAGGAAATCGGCGCCGCCGAGCTTCTTTGCTTCTTCCTCGAAGGTCTCGATGAACAGCCGGCCGATGATCTTGCGCTTGGTTTCCGGGTCGCTGACGCCTTCGAGCTCGCCGATGAAGCGATCGGCGGCATCGACATGCAGCAGATGCAGATTGTAGTGCTCGCGGAACATGGCGACGACGCCGGCCGCCTCGTCCTTGCGCATCAACCCGTGATCGACGAGGATGCAGGTCAGCTGGTCACCGACGGCCTCGTGGATCAGGAGGGCTGCGACGGAACTGTCGACGCCGCCCGAAAGTGCGCAAATGACGCGCTTGTCGCCCACCTGCTCGCGGATCTGCTCGACCGCCTTCTGGCGGTAGGCCGACATCGACCAGTCGCCCTTGATGCCGGCGATGTTGTGAATGAAATTGCCGATCAGCTTGGCGCCGTCAGGCGTATGCACGACTTCCGGGTGGAACTGCACGCCGTAATATTTGCGCTTCTCGTCGGCGATGAAGGCGTAGGGCGCGTTGGAGGAGGTGGCGACCACCTCGAAACCGTCGGGCAGCGCCGTGACGCGGTCGCCATGGCTCATCCAGACCTGGTGGCGCGAGCCGGAGGACCAGAGGCCCTCGAACAGCTGGCAGTCCTTGTCGACGTCGAGGAAGGCGCGGCCGAATTCGCGGTGATGGCCGCTCTCGACCTTGCCGCCGAGCTGCATGCACATCGTCTGCTGGCCGTAGCAGATGCCGAACACCGGCAGGCCGCTGTCGAAGATGATCTGAGGCGCTCGCGGCGATCCCTCGTCCACCGTGGATGCCGGGCTGCCGGACAGGATCACGGCCTTCGGCTGCAGGCGGTGGAAGCCCTCTTCGGCCGATTGGAAGGGGACGATCTCGCAATAGACGCCGGCCTCGCGCACGCGTCGTGCGATGAGCTGGGTCACCTGGCTGCCGAAATCGACGATGAGAACGGAGTCGGGATGTGCTGTCTGGGTCATGGCGAGGCTTTAATGAAAAGCGCTTCGCCTGGCAATCCGGGAAATCGGCGGCATCAGGTTTTTATTGTTCCAATTGTCCCGAGCCCACCAACCTGTCACCTGCCATTCAAAAACGGTTATCGGACGCTTCCAAAAGCGAAAAGTTCACAAGTACGATGGGTTTGCGGTTTACTTGAACCAGAATTGCGCGGAATATTAGAGAATGGGAGGATAAGCCTTCGGCCCCACTCTCGATAGATTGCGCTCGAACGGCTTTCCTCCCTTAGTTTCAAGGGAGGACCAATCATGAGGCGGGTATTGTTCTACGCGGCATCGGCCGCGATACTGTCGCTCGGTGTCTCGCATGCATTTGCGCAGTCGGGCGGTGTCGAGAAAGCGGTTGGCGGCTATAACTTCGAGGAAGCGGCAAAAGAGGCCCCCGGCACGAAGGATTTCCATTCGGCTGATGGTCATCTGACCTTCGCGATCGTGACGCACACGGCAGGCAATGGCTTCTTTGACCCTGTCTACGTCGGCGCGACCGTCGCCGGCAATATGATCGGTGCCAAGATATTGCTGCTCGGTTCGGAGTCGCCGGTGGACGACCCCGCCCGCGAGATCGAGATCCTGAACCAGATCGTTCAGGACCCGACGATCGACGGCATCATCATGACGACGCCGCAGGTCGGTGCCTATAACGACATCGTCAAGGCTGCCGAGGCGGCCGGCATCCCGATAGCGACGACCAACTCGTTCGACGCCACCATCCTGCACCGCAGCGCGATCAGCCACACCGGCCAGGATGCGTCGGCGGCGGCAATCGGCGGCGAGGCGCTCGCAAATTGCGTTATTGCCAGTGGTGCTGCCAGCGGCTCGATCGTGCTGCCGTCCTCCACCGCGATGGGCAATATCGAGGTGAACAACCGTGTCACCGCCGCCTTCAATGCCATCGTCAAGACGTTGAAGAATGCCGGCAAGCTCGATGCCTTCAAGGTTGACGCCGGCCCGGAGAATGTCGGCATCGACACGAACCCGAACGACCCTGTCAACGCACTCGTTTCGCTCTTCGAGTCCCGTGGCGACGTGGTCGGCGCCTTCACGGCCAACAACGTCTTTACGCCGCCGCTGGTCAAGGCGGTTGCCCAGATGGGGAAGACCGGCAAGTTCTGCGCCTTTGGTTTCGATCTCGGCCCGGCACAGCAGGAAGGCATCGCGGCGGGAAATCTGACCGGCTCGCTCGGCCAGCAGCCCTTCCTGCAGGGCTTCTGGCCCGTCATGCAGCTCTATCTCCAGATCGATCGCGGAATTTCGGCTGCCAATCTCGACACGCGCGCCCAGCTTGTGACGAAGGATAACGTCGCCAAGGTCGGCAAGCGCTTCGAGAACTGATTTCGTCTGGGACGCCTGAAATTGTGGCGGGAGGGCGCGAGCCTCCCCGCCAAGCAACAGCAAGGATCGGATGGTAGAAACGCATTTGGTCGGTAGAAACTCATGGAGCCCTCCACGACGACATCGCTCGGCCGTGCGCCACCCCAGCTCGTCGGCGGCTGGGAGGCGGGACTCCTCTTGTTCCTTGCGCTGCTTTACTTCGCCGGGGCCATCGTCAACCCGGCCTTCTTCGGATCGACGGAAGCCCTTCACGCGCTGCTGCGCGATACGTCCCGCGTGGGGATCATCGCGGTCGGAATGACGTTCGTCATCGCCAACAAGGATCTCGATCTTTCGGTCGGCTCGACATACGGCCTGGTCGCCGTCGTCTTCGCCAGGCTTTTTGCCCCGAGCTTTCTCGATTTCGGCGTGATCCAGTCGGTGCTCCTGTGCGTGCTGCTGGGCACGGCGATCGGCCTGATCAACGGCGTGCTCGTCACCCTCCTGAAAGTGCCGGCCTTCATCGCGACGCTGACGATCCTCTTCATCGGCCGCGGTTTCGTGCTGGCGCTGACGCATGGCCAGGCAATCTATTACTCCGACAAGGCGAAAGACCATCCGCTGTTCTTCCACCTAGGCGAGACGAATATCCTCGGCTTCAACAACCAGATCGCGATCTTCTTCCTCATCGCCATGGTTGGGGCCTATGTGCTTGCCAAGACCCGCTGGGGCTATGAGACTTTCGCCACCGGCGGAAACGAGCAGGCGGCGGCCTATGCCGGCATTCGCACGCGCTGGGTGCGCATTCGCGCCTATCTGCTCTCCTCGCTTTGCGCGACCCTTGCAGCTCTCCTGTCGGCAGCGCAGGACAAGGGCGTCACCCCCCTCTATGGTGTCAGCTGGGAACTCACCGTCATCGCATCGGTCGTCATCGGCGGAGCATCGATCCTTGGCGGGCGCGGGCGCGTGATCGGGTCTTGCTTGGGTGCCGCGGTCGTCGTGCTGATCGACAAGGTGCTGCGCGAGGGATGGCCGATCACGCGCATCGTCGTGATCGACGGTGAAAATGTCTCGGTCGGCGCCAAGTTCACCCTGCCGGCGGGCGCCGTGCTGGTTTTCCTGGGTCTGCTTCTCGTCATCGCCGTGCTGATCGAGCCCTTACTCATTCGGCGCCAGGTCGCGGCCCGGCTATGGGCATGGCTGCGCGGCCGGCCACCCCCGCCGGCCTACGAGATCGGCGGCGTGGCGATCGAAGGTGTCCAGACAAAGGGGGCGATGGCGACCGACATGGCGCTGTCTGCCACCGGGCTCGGCAAGTTTCTCGCCCGCCGCGACGCACTGGCCATCATCCTGACCGTCGTGTTGTGGCTGACGGGCCTCGTGCTCAGGCCGGACTACTGGTGGAACCTGCCCAACACCTTTGCCATCCTGCTCAATTACACGGAATTGGCCCTCATCACCGTCGGGCTCACCTATGTCATCGCAGCCGGCGATATCGATCTCTCCGTCGGCGCGGTGCTTGCCCTTGCCGGCAGCACCGCGGCCTATTTCCTGAAGGTGCTCGGCGCCGATCCGCTCACCGCCGTGACGATGGGCCTGCTTGCGGGGACGGCGGCCGGAGCCGTCAACGCCATGGTCGTCGTCGGCTTCAAACTGCCTGCCTTCATCGCCACGCTCGGCATGTTCTACATTGCCCGTGGGCTCGCCGCTTGGTTCGTCGCGGGACAGCAGCTGACCGGCTGGCCAGAGGGCTATAACCTGCTCGGGCGCAAGGTGAATGACGTTCTCCTGCATTTCGGCCTTGCATTGCCGCCGGGGATCATTCGCACGGTGGCCGAGGTCGTCAGCATCCAGACGATCTGGATGTTTTTCATCGCCGTGATCGCCGGTATCGTGCTTGCCTATACGCCGTTCGGGCTGAAGGTCTGCGCGGCCGGCGGCAACGTGCGCGCCGCCGCTTATGCCGGCATCAACACCAACCGCGTGCGCTTCATCGCGCTCATGCTGTCGGCGCTCTGCGCCACCATGGCCGGGATCATCAACGTCGCCTATTTTCGCAGCTTCAACCCGGTTGCCGGCCAGTTTCGCGAGCTCGATGCGATCGCTTCTGTCATCATCGGCGGCGGATCGATCTTCGGCGGTTACGGCACGATGATCGGCTCGCTTGCGGGCGCCGCCGTCATCACGCTCGTGCGGGCGCTGCTTCAACTCAACGTTCAGGGGTTCAGCATGCCGCAGCACTGGATCAACGTCTTTATCGGCGTCATCCTCATCGTCGCGGTGCTGATCGACATATGGGTGCGCCAGGCCAATATTTTCGGGCGCCTGCGAACCCGCCTCGCAAGAAGCGCGACAGCACGGGAGAGCAGTCATGGCTGATGCGACACCATCCGCGCCGATCGTGGAAATGCAGGGCATCGAAAAGGCCTTCGGGGCCGTGCAGGCGCTCCGCAAGGTCGATCTGACGCTGTATCCCGGCGAGATCCTCGGCCTGGTCGGCGACAATTCCGCCGGCAAATCGACGCTCATGAAGATCCTGACCGGCGCTTATCAGCGCGATGCGGGCGATATCCTCGTTGCCGGGCAGCCGGTGCGGTTCAAGAGCCCGCACGAGAGCCGCGACGTCGGCATCGAGATGATCTACCAGGATTTCGCGCTCTGCGGCAATATGGATGTCGGCCAGAACATCTTCCTTGGCCGTTGGCCGCTCAAAGGCCCTTTCGTTAACAGGCGGAAGATGTATGCGGAAGCCGACAGCGTGTTGAAACGGCTGAAGGTCGACGTGAATTCCGTCTATCAGAAGGTCGAAAGCCTGTCGGGTGGCCGCCAGCAATCCGTCGCAATCGCCCGCGCAATCTCGTTCGAGCCGCGCGTCGTGATCCTCGACGAGCCAACCGCCAACCTTTCCGTGATGGCGACGGAACGGCTGCTCGAAACCATGCTGGAACTGAAGAAGCAGGGCGTTGCCCAGATCATCATCTCACACCGCCTTATCGATATCTTTGCCGTGGGCGATCGCGTCATGGTCCTCAAGCGCGGCGAATATGTCGGCGATCGGTACATCAGGAATACCGACGAGCATGAAGTGCTGGAGATTATCGTTTCCGGCACGCGAGAGAATGCGCTGACAGCCGATGAGGCAAGATCCATTTGAATAGCCACTGTGAATCAGAAGCGAAGGTTGACACCGGTCTGGTGAAACGCATCATGTATTGTCGATCGTAATTCGACGCGCAGGCGGGTCACGACCGGCACCGATCGAGCATCATGTCAGCCCGGAAAACGCTCGCGGCCCTGAAGAGGTTCACAGTGCAAAGACGTTCCTGAGCAAGCGCGGGTCATTGCTATCTCCCGACCCCTACACCACCTGCCCGGACACGATCCATTCAGGGGCTCAGAACCAGAAAACCCCGTCTTCCAGCGCCGTGAACAGGCTGTCGACGCCGTAAGAGAGCTTGCGGTCGACGATGTGCAGATACTCGGTCCAGCCCGAAATATGCTGCAGTTCGACGGCGCCGTCGGAAATGCCGCGAAGGCCGATCAGCGGCAGCTTGTAGCCCTGGCAGGCCCGCAGTACCGCATAGGTCTCCATATCGACCATGTCGGCGTCGACGCCCGTATAGGCGGCGCCCGAGATGATGTTGCCGCCGGTGGAAAGGCTTGCTTCGGCAATGCCGGGAATGCGCAGCGGCAGCTCGAGCGTTGCCGGCAGGTCGAGAAAGGGTGTCTTGCCCTTTTCGAAGCCGAGCGGCGAGGCGTCCATGTCGCGGTAGGAAACCGAGGTCACCTGATAGATTTCGGTCTGCTCCAGTTTCGCCGAGCCGGCCGAGCCGAGGGAGACGACGAGATCAGGCAGGTCATCGACGGCATCCAGCCGCGCCAATGTCTTGCTCAGCGCGATGGCCGCCTCGACCGGGCCGACGCCGGTCATCAAAGGTTCGATGCGCGAACGCAGGAAGGGACCGTATTCGGCCTCCGCCGCCATGACGAAAAGGATGGATTTCCCCGCGACCGATTTCAGTTCGAACTTCATCCCGTAATGCCCTCTCTACCGCGGATCACCATCATCGTTCCGGTCATGGAGGCGATGAGTTTCGCCGGCCCGTCGCTGATCGCGTAGCCTCGTCCGTCGGCGACGATGATGGTGGAGCCGGGTTTGGTGATTTCCCCGCGAAACAGGAAACGATCGCCACGCCCCGGCGACATGAGATTGACCTTGAACTCGATCGTCAGGATCGAGGCCTCCGGGTCGATGACGCTGTAGGCGGCAAAACCGCAGGCCGAATCGAGCGCTGCGGAAATGATGCCTGCGTGCAGGATGCCGTGCTGCTGTGTCAGTTTGACGTCGAAGGGCAGCTCGATCTCGACGACGCCGTGCTCGACGCGCGTCAGCTCCGCGCCGATTGTCTCCATCGCCGCCTGCCGCGCAAAATTGCGGCGGATTCGCGCGCGGAAATCGCCCCTGTCAGTCTCGCTCATGTCTGCCCCTCTTACAGCCGCGAAAGTGGCATGGCGCGCCGCATTCGACAAGCTGGACATTGCTGAAATCGGTCCGGGCGCCGATGGAAACCCGGGACCGTGTCGCCGGGGCAACCTTTCACCTTTCCGTCGCCGGGCAAGCCGGTACCGCTGGCCAATACCGCTGGCCAGTACCGCTTGATTATGGCGATCCGATGCGAAGACGATTGCAGCTTCGCGCGGTGTGCGTATTCTCCGCATCGGGTCGCGAAATGATGGAGCGCCGGCATGACGACGATATCGCAATCGGTCCGGAATTTCGAGACCTGGCTGGCCGGCGAACTCGGCGACGATCTCGTCAAGGACGATCTCAGGGAGAAGCACGAGAAGATGCGAAGCGGCGATTTCGTCTTCCTGCGCGCCACCTATTGGCGCTGGTGCGAGATCATCCTCGATATCTGTCCGGAACTCACAGGCGCGCCCGAGGTGCTGGCGATCGGCGATACGCATCTGGAGAATTTCGGCACCTGGCGCGATATCGAGGGCCGGCTCGTCTGGGGCGTCAATGATTTCGACGACGCGGCGGTGATGCCCTATGCATTTGATCTCGTTCGGCTTGCGGCAAGCGCCGTCTTGGCGCGCGGTGACGACGGTCCCTCGGTTCGCATGATCGGCGAATTGATCTTGAGCGGCTATCGCAGGGGCCTTGAAAATCCGCTGCCCGTCATCCTCGAGCGCGACCACAAATGGCTGCGCAAGGCGTTGATGCTGCCGAATTCCGGACGCAGGGAATTCTGGGAGAAATACGAAATGTTGCTTCCCGGCAGCAAGCCGCCGCCACCAGCCTACGCCAAGGCGCTCGCCGCCGCGCTGCCGTCCGGGGCGGAGCCCTTCGTGCCAAAGCCGCGCAGCGGCGGCACCGGCAGTCTCGGCCGGCCGCGTTTCGTCGCCTATGCCGAATGGCAGGGCGGGCCGGTGCTGCGTGAGGCAAAGGCGCTGCTGCCGTCGGCCTGGTCGCTTCGCCACAGGCCACAGGACGTGGCGATCCATGCAAGCGAGATCGCCAATGGGCGGGCGCGCTCAGCCGATCCGCACTACCGGGTTTCCGGCCGCATCCTCGTGCGCCGGCTCTCGCCGAACAGCTGCAAGATCGAAATCGACCGGCGTCCCGAGATCCTGCTTTCGCCGACAATGCTCGAACTGATGGGCTTTGAGATCGCCAATTGCCATTCCGACGATGCGGCAGCGGTTGCGGCGATCCTGAAGGATCTGGCGGTGCGGGGAAACGAATGGCTGCACGAGGCGGCAAGAGCCGCGGCATCGAGCGTCAGCGCCGAGCAGAAAGCCTATTCGCGTTCCGGCTAGAGCGGTTCAGCTTTTAACGGAAACGCAGGACCGCTCTAGGCTTTGGTTTTTACGCAATTCCGGACGGAAAACCGCTTCACACTTTTCCTGGAATTGCTCTGAAGCTCTGCTTCCGTGATCAGATCCGCACGATGTGCTGATCCCAGGCGACGTCGCTGCGGGTCGACAGGAAATCGCCGTCATAGGAGGAGACGGCAAAGCCGCTCTTTGCCGGCGCGATGCCCGCTGCATCCGGAATGGTCGCTTCGGCCAGCACCTTGCCCGTCCTTGCGTCGATCGTCACCGAGGCGCCGCCCTTCGGTGAGGTGATGCCGACGAGACCTTCGCTGCGATTGACCGCGATCGCTCCGACGTAATTGGCTAGCCGGCGCGTCGTCTCCTCCGGCAGGTCGATGAAGGAGAGATTCTCGCCCTTGGCGAAATGGCCGACAAGCGGCGGCAAATCCTTGCGGTGACCTTCATACTGGCAGGCGAACCAGATGCGGCCCTCGCCGTCGAGATCGACGTGGCGGGTGGAGAGTTCCGCCCATTCCGCCGGCAGCACATGTTTTTCGATCAGCGCCCCGGTCGCCGCATCGATCAGCGCCAGCGACGGCTGCATCTCGCCGAGATTGAGCTTGGTGCGGCCGAAATCCGGATGTGTCTCGATGCCGCCATTGGCGACGATGAGCAGGCGTCCGTCGTCGGAAACCGTCATGTCGTGCGGGCCGATGCCGTAGGTCTCGAATTCGCCGATGCGGGTGAAGCGGTCGGTGGCGTCGTAGAGTCCGATCATGCCGCGATTGCCGTCGAAGTCGTTCTCGCTGGCATAGAGCAGACAACCATCGGGAGAGAAAGCGCCATGACCATAGAAATGCCGGCCCTCTGGCGAACTGATGGCGATCGGCTCGCCCTTGTTCCGGGGATCGAAGATCATCGCAAAGGTGCCCGGCCGGCGCGCGAAGGCGACCGTCTTGCCGGTGCTGGCGCTGAAGGCCATGCCGTGGGCGCGGGCGGGCAGCGCCACCTGATCGACGATCTCGCCGCGCTCGGTCACGGTCGCAATGGCAAAGGAGCCGTCGGCTGCCCGAATGCCCGAGGCATAGACCGCATCAGTCCGCTCCAGCGCCATCAGCGACCTTGGCGTCAAGGTGGCAAGGAAGCCGAGGCCGGCCGCCTTGACGAAGCTGCGTCGGTTGATTGCGGCACTTCGCATCATCGTCTCAATCTCCGTCCGAAAAGGAAAAGCCGGCCGAAAGGCCGATCGCTGCGCCATATTCGTCGCTGATCCGGGTGATCAGGTTGCGGCTGTCGGCAAGCAGCGTATCGAGCTTGGCCTTCTCTGCATCGCTGGTGGCGACGTCGATGTCGGGATTGAGCTTCGGTACGCTGTCGAGCAGCGATTTGAAGTCCTCGTCGATCGAGGCGGCAATCGGTTGCTTGTCCGGCGGCAGAAGCTCGGCCATGCCGGCCTTCTGCCAGAGCGTGCGCAGGCCTTCCAGATTGGCGGCCATCGATTTCCAGGTATTCTTGGAGCGCCAGTAGATCGCCATGCGCGGCCGTGGCGCAGCGTCCTTGCCCTTGTAGAACTGCTCCAGCCGCTGGTCGCGGACATTCTCCGCACCATGGACGAGAATGCCGAGCAGCGCTGTCACCGCTTCCTTGTTGTCCATGAAATCGTTGCTCTGCGGGCCTGTATGTTTCCAGCTCGCCTGCACGCCGTCGGGCTTTTCCCAGGCGGCGACGACTTCGCCGGCTTCACGCTGGATATTGCCGGCGACCGCCTGGCCGTAAAGGCAGCGGAAGCCGTTTTTCTGCCCGACGAGATCGTTGGAGCCATTGCCGTAGAGCACGTATTCCAGCGCCGTCAGGCCTTGCAGCGCAACACTCTTGCCGGCGATCGCATCGACCGTCGCATCCTTCGGATCGGCCTTGGCAATCAGCGCCTGCACCTGCTTGAGGCCGACGCCCTTGCGGTCGGGATAAAACAGGATGTGCTCGAAGAGATTGTCCTGGATAATCGGTCCGGTCTGGACGATTTCGATGATCGACCAGTAGCGGATCGTATCGTCGAAGGCGGATTTCGCCTTGTCGAGCGTCTGCTGCGTGCCGTCGCTGCAAAGATCTTTCATCGCCGTCGTCAGCCGGGCGGCCGATTGCTGCATGTTGCGATAGCCGGGACGGATCACCTCGTCGACGGCGCGCTGCATGACGGCGGGAACGGCATCCTCGTTCAGCCCTGCCGGGGGAGCTACGGTCTGGGCGGCTGCTGATGTGGCGAGGCCGATCAGAGTAAGGCAGAGCAGAGGGTGCCAAAGGCGCATCAAAGTGACTCCAGGAATGTAATCAGGGCCGCCCTGTCGTCTTTCGGCAGGGAGGAGAAAGCGTTGCGGGCCTTTTCAGCTTCGCCGCCATGCCAGAGCATCGCTTCGGTGAGGCTCCGCGCACGGCCGTCATGGAGGAAAAAGCTGTGTCCGCTGACAGTCCGGGTCAGTCCTATACCCCATAGCGGCGGCGTGCGCCATTCACGTCCGCTTGCAAGACCGACCTGCTGCCCGTCGGCAAGCCCGTCGCCCATGTCGTGCAGCAGAAAGTCGGAATAGGGCCAGATCAACTGGAAGGACTGTGCTTTTTCAGGCGTGTCCCGCCGGGTGACGAATTTCGGCACGTGGCAGGAAATGCAGCCGCTTTCGTAGAAGATCCGCTTGCCCTGCAGCGTTTCGGCGAAGCTTGCCTTGCGCCGTGCCGGAACGGCAAGGTTTTCGGAATAGAAGGTAACGAGGTCGAGAATGGGACCCGGCGCTTCTTCTGCGCCCAGCCGTTTCTGCACGCCGGTGGGCATTGGAAGGCATTTTTCTTCCGCCTTGGTGCAGTCGCCCTGCGCATCCGGCTGATCGGGCGTCGAGATGCCGATATCATTGGCGAAGGCATCGGCACTCTGGTCGCGCACCGTGGCGTTCTGCGCCTTCCAGCCGAATCGTCCGAGGGCGATCTTGCCGCTGCGATGGTCGCGCACAACCGCAGCCTTCCCCGAAATGCCGTCGCCATCGGCATCGTCCGGATCGGCATGGGCGAGGATATCGGCTTCGGGAATGGCCTCGATCAGTCCGAGGCCGATCATCGCCGAGGCGACACGTGGCGAAATCGTCGTCGCGGGATCGAGCGGTCCATAGGCGGGATTGACAACCGCATAGCTCGGCCGGCGCAGCGACACGATCTCGCCGTCGCCGAGCGTCACCCTCTCTTCGCGGTAGCTGATCGCCATCTTCCCCTCGGCAGCAAGGCCGGGAACGGCGAGGTCCTGCAGTTGATGACCGTAGACCGGATCGGGAAAATTGACGACATCGGCGCGCGCAACCGCCTTTTCTTCCTCCGGCGTCCTGGCCGCACGCGAAAGCCGCAGCAACATCGAGGTGGCGCTTGGGCCTCCCTCCGGCGGCCTGCCGCGGCCGTCATTGACATGGCAGCTCATGCAGGAGCGGGCGTTGAACAGCGGCCCGAGACCATCGGAGGCCTGCGTCGAGGACGGAGCGGACACCCAGAGCTTGCGGAAGAGCGCGTTGCCGAGCTTGAAATTCTGCTCTTCCTCGAAGGGGATATTGGCCGAAATATGCGAGAAGCTGTCCTCGGTGACAGGGTCGATCGAGGTCGCCGCCCCTGCCTGCATCGCTTCGTATTGTTCGGCCTTGGAAAAATCCGCCGTCGGCCGGGTGACGTCGGCGACACGTTGCAGATCGGCTTCGGAAAGGTCGGTGCGTTTCGTCGGCAGATCGAAACCGGCGGCGATGCTGACGGAATAACCGGCAAGTGTGGCGCAGAGCGCTGCGCTGGCGATCAATCGGCGGGCCGGGACATGCGACATTTCAGGGTCCGGGCCGCCCCGGCTTTCGAAGCGGCCCGCCTTTTTGCTTATTTGAAGACGGCGTTAGGATTATCCAAGCTGTCGGAACCTTCAAGCTGAACCGTGCCGAGATCGAGTGCGGCAATGACGCGCTGCACCGATTTCGTCTGGTCGATCAGGCCGTCGATGGCGGCCTGGACGACGGCGTTGCCGTCCTTGTTGCCCTCGCCGATCATCTGGTCGTACTTCTCGACGGTCTCGCCGCGCTTTGCCATGGCATTCATCGCATCGAGCGTCTTGTTGAGCTTGCCTTCCACTTCGGCATCGAGCGCCTTGTCCTTGGCGGCCACCAGATCGTGCAGCGACGGGCCGCTGAGCTTGGTGCCGTCGGCGCGGGTATAGTTGCCGGTATAGGCAGCAGCGATGCCGATCGCGTCGTTGAGATGCGAGTTGTAGGTATTGTCCGAGAAGCAATCATGTTCTTCTTCCGGATCGTGCAGCAAGAGGCCGAGCTTCATGCGCTCGCCGGCAAGCTCGCCATAGGAAAGCGAACCCATGCCCGTCAGGATCGCCACGAGGCCGGCCTTCGGATCGGCTTCGATGTTCTTGGTCGCCGCACCGTCCGGCGTCCAGTTGTCGGTCATTTCCTGCAGGTCGGAAACCAGCAGGGTGGAGGCGGACTTCAGATATTCGGCGCGCCGGTCGCAATTGCCGTGCGTGCAATTCTTGAGGTCGTAATCGGTTGCCGGGCGGTCGCCGGCGCCAGGGCCCGTGCCGTTCAGATCCTGTCCCCAGAGCAGGAATTCGATGGCGTGGTAGCCGGTCGCGACATTGGCTTCGATGCCGCCGGCCTCGGCCAGCGTGCCGGAGAGGAATTCCGGCGTCAGCTTGGAGGCGTCGACATCCTTGCCGTCGATCTTGATCGTCTTGTTGGCGATGACATTGGCCACATAGAGAGAATTTTCGTCGCTCTCGGTGCCGTAGGAGGCATCGACATAGTCGATCAGGCCTTCATCGAGCGGCCATGCATTGACCTTGCCTTCCCAGTCGTCGACGATCGGATTGCCGAAGCGATAGACTTCCGTCTGCTGGTAGGGAACGCGCGCCTTGATCCAGGCCTCCCTGGCGGCCTTGAGCGTCGCATCGGTCGGCGCCTTCAGGAAGGCGTCGATCGCAGCGTCGAGCGCCTTGGCCGTCGTCAGCGAGTCCTCGTATTTCGCATGCGCCACATCGGCATAGTGTTTCACCACGCTAGCGGCATCGGTCTCGGCATGCGCGGGAAGGGCGAGCAGGGCGGCGGGGGCGATCGCCAGCACGGCTGCGCGGAATTTGCGGTTGAGCTTCATGATCCTCTCCTGTGACGGATTTTCCGTCTACCGCACCGGCCCGAAAATCGGAATCGATTTTCGGAAAGCGCGATGCGTCGATTCAAAGTGTTACAGCGTCCTTTGCGCGTCTGATCAGACGCGCGGCGCTGTCATCGGGCTTCGTCTCTTCGCGCAAAAGCAAACTGGTGTCAAACACTCTAGTTTGGAATGATTTTAAGAATGGACAGGCGCGGCTAACCGGTCATTTTGAACGGAATTTGCTTGAAAAACCGGCAGCTGCGTAGGCCTCCGCTAAACCGCGTCAACCCTTGCGCTGCATGCGGCAGAAGAAGAAGCCGTCGGTATCGGTGGAGGCGGGGGTCAAAGTCACCGACAGGCCGTCGGAAGAGTGCGGACGCGGGGCGTCCTTGCCGAAGAGCTGATCCCAGGCAGGCAGGGCACTGACGATCTGAAAATCAGGATTGTCAGCCGTGAAGCGGCGCGCCTGTTCCTCGTTTTCCCGAGGCAGGACCGAGCAGGTCACATAGATCAGGTCGCCGCCTGATTTGACGAAGCCGCTCGCCTGCGCCAGCGCGTCCTGCTGCTGGGCGGTGCGCTCGTCGAGGTTCTTCGCCGTCAGCCGCCACTTCGTATCGGGGCGGCGGCGCCACGTGCCGGTGCCGGTGCAGGGTGCGTCGACCAGCACCTTGTCGCAGCGTCCGGCAAGGCCGGAGAGCGCCCTGGCGTCGTCATGCACCTGGACATTGCGTGTGCCCGCCCGCTTCAGCCGCTCGATGATCGGCGCCAGCCGTTTGCGGTCGGCGTCATAGGCGTGAACCTGTCCCTTGTTCTGCATGGCCGCCGCCATGGCGAGCGTCTTGCCGCCGCCGCCGGCGCAATAGTCGAGAACCTGTTCGCCATCATGGGCGAGCACCAGGTCGGCGACGATCTGCGATCCCTCGTCCTGAACTTCGAACCAGCCTTTCTGGAACGATAGCTCGGCTGTTACGTTGGGAAGACGCGAGGCGCCTTCGCCGGCGGCAATCCGGATACCGTGGCGGGCGATCTTCGCTGCATGCGCGTTGGCTCTTTCGAGCGCCTTGACGACCTTGTCGCGGGAGGCTTTGAGCAGGTTGGCGCGCAGATCGAGCGTCGGGCGCGCCGCGAGTGCCTGTGCCTCGGCGAGCCAGGCGGCGCCGAAGGCCTGCTCGAAGGAGGGTTGGACCCATTCGGGAATATCGCCGCGGATATGCGGCGGCGCATCGTCGAGCGAGCGGCTTTGAAAAGCCGAGACGGCGTCGGCTGAAAGCGGCGCCGGCGCGAACTTGTCATCTGCCAGCTCAGTGGCAAGACTGTCTGGCGTGAAACCCCATTGGCGGAACATGACGGCATGGGCAATGGCCGCCGCACTGTCATCATCCATCAGCCAGGCGTGGGAAAGCCGCATGCGCAGTGCGTCATAGACGATGTTGCCGATCGCTGCACGATCGCCGGAGCCGGCGAAGCGGTGCGCGAGGCCCCAGTCCTTCAGCGCGTCGGCGACGGGCCGCTTGCGGGCATCGATGTCCGCGAGCACAGAAATCGCCCCTTCGAGGCGGCCGCCCAGACGCATTCACATGTCTCCTGTTGCCGTGGCGTGGGAACGACCAGCGCAAACGCGAGTGTCACGCAGTCAATTGTTCACAAGTCTCAACCGCGTGGTAACCGCGATTGACGGCAAGAGCAAGCGCCGCTTCCGGCGCAGTCAGTGCTGGCCTCAGCTGATGATCTGGTAGCAGACCTTCGCAGTGCCGGAGCTCACCATGCCGATATTCTGTGCGGCGGCGCGCGACAGGTCGAGCACACGACCGCGGATGAACGGACCACGATCGTTGATGCGAACGACGACGGTGCGGCCATTGTTGCTGTTGGTGACCTTCACCTTGGTGCCGAAAGCAAGCGAACGATGTGCGGCAGTCAAGATGGCAGGGTTCATACGTTCCCCGGAAGCAGTTTTGGAGCGAAGTGCGTACCATGAAGCACCGCCACAGCCATTGCCAGCAAAACCTTCCGCTGGAAGCATGGAAGAACAGGCTGCAATAGTTACAGCGGCGACAATAGAACGACGTGTTTTCTTCAAAACAGAGTATCCCTCAACTATTGAACTCGCGCCCTTGCAGGCGGCGGGGCTTAAATCTGTGAAAAAGTGGCGAAAAAGTGCCGCGCATCTTCACGGAATATTACAATCTGTAACATTCGTGAGTGTGATGTCGGGATTCCGAGAATGCACGCCGCGCCCAAGAGTGGAAAAAACCTAATAAAATCAGCTAAAATCCGAACGAATTTTCCGAAGGGATAGTTAACGCCTCGGCGTTCACGAAAATCGCGAAAATATTTTTCCGATTTCGCCATATTTACTGCCACATTTGGGCAAATTCAAAGGCCGTTAACCATAAGATGCGGCGAAAATTGTCCGGCCAAAGCGGGAAAGTAGGAATTTCCTACTCATTCTGGGTGAGTGCGTCCGTCGCAAACAAGACTGCGTTCTAACCGCGCCAACATCCGTCCCGCCACAATTGCGCAAGCGACATAGGATAGTTCGGGAAGGAAAATGCGAAGCCGGCGGCCTTCAGTTTCGCATTCGAAACCCGTTTGTTCTCGCCGTAGAAAGTGCGCGCCATCGGCGTCAATTCGGCGGTCTCGAAGTTCTGCTCCGGCGGCGGTTCCACCCCCATCAGGCGGGCTGCCTCGACGATCACATCCTGCGGCGGGCCGGGTCGGTCGTCGGTGACATTATAGATGCCGCCGAGGCCGCGCTCCGACAGGAAACGCGTCGCCGCGCCGATATCCTCGACGCGGATGCGGTTGAACACCTGGTCCTTCTTGATCAGCCGTCGCGCCGTGCCCTTGTCCAGATTGCAGAAGGCGTTGCGTCCCGGCCCATAGATTCCGGAAAGGCGAAGCACCGCCGCCGGCACGCTGCGCTCCCGGCCCATTGCCAGCCAGCCCTCTTCCGCCTCGAGCCGCTCGGTCGACCGGCCGGAAACGGGCAGGCACGCCGTTTCCTCACTCACCCAGGCGCCCTGGTGATCGCCATAGACGCCGACGGTCGAGAGATAACCGATCCATTCGAGCTTCGGCAGCAGGTATGCGCCGTCTTTACCGAGCAGCCGCAGCAGTGGGTCGGCCTTGCCAGGGGCGATCGACTGCACCAGATGAGTGACGCCGTCCAAAGCCTGGCGCAGCCCCCCTTCCATACTCTCTCCATCGAAAAGGAAAGCTTCGATGCCGTTCTGGCGGAGCGCGTCCATCTTGTCAGGCGAGCGCGTGGTGCCGGAAACCCGCACGCCGTCGCCGGTAAAGGCCTTGGCGATCGCCGTGCCGGAATAACCGCAGCCAAAGATCATCACATGCATCAGCCCACTCCCGCCAATCGCCATTCGTTCAGGACGTCGTCATCTCTCTCATCCGCCCTTTGTGCGGCAAAGGCCGCAAATTCGCCAGCCTCCATCAGCCGCGAAAGCGCCCAGACCGCCATGCCGCGCACCACGGGCGAGGGATCCTCCGAAAGCAGACGACAAGGCCCGATGAGCGCCTTGTCGCCGGAATTACCGGCGGCGATCAGCACGTTGCGGATAAAGCGGTCGCGGCCGATCCGCTTCACCGGCGAGCCGCTGAAAAAGGCACGGAAGGCGGCATCGTCAAGCGTCAGCAGAAAGGCGATCGACGGCTCCTTCAGATCTTCCCGCGCCTGTAGCTTCATCTCGGAGGCAGACCTTGCGAACTTGTTCCAAGGACAGACGGCAAGACAGTCGTCGCAGCCATAGATGCGGTTGCCGATCAGCCCGCGCAGATCGGGATCGATCGGTCCCTTGTGCTCGATGGTGAGATAGGAGATGCAGCGCCGCGCATCGATCTGGTAAGGCGCCGGGAAGGCAGCCGTCGGACAGATGTCAAGGCAGGCGCGGCAGGAACCGCAATGATCGATTTCCGCTTCATCGATCACGAGATCGGCGGTGGTGAACATCGTGCCGAGGAACAGCCAGGAACCGTGCGTGCGGCTGACGAGATTGGTGTGTTTGCCCTGCCAGCCGAGCCCGGCCGCCGCCGCCAGCGGTTTCTCCATGACCGGCGCCGTATCGACGAACACTTTGACATCGGCGCCCGCCCGCGCCGCAAAGCGCGTGGCGATCTCCTTCAGCCGGCCCTTGATGACGTCGTGATAATCGCGGTTGCGGGCATAGACGGAGATCGCTGCCTTATCAGGCTTGTCGAGAATGCCGCGCGGATCTTCCTCCGGGGCGTAGTTGAGGCCGAAGACGACGACGGATCGCACCTCGCTCCACAGCGTGCGCGGATCGCCGCGCCGCTCGCGCGTCTCCGCCATCCAGTCCATCGTCCCGTGGCGCCCGGCATCGATGAACTGGCCGAGACGCTCCTTGGCTTCGGGGATCGCGTCCGGGCGCGTGATACGGCAGAGATCGAAGCCCTTGGCGGCAGATTCCGTCCGGACGAACTCGGTCAAATTGTCGCGGCGCCGGCGCTCTTTGTCATCATTGTTAGCTTCGGGCATGAAGAGCCCTCGTCAGAAATCCAGATCGGCATAGTGGGAAACCGGCGTCAGGCCGCGTACGCGCTCGGTCAGCATCGGCCGGAAGGATGGACGCGACTTCAGCCGCTGGTACCAGTCCTTGACGACGGGCGAATCCGCCCACTCGATTTCGCCGAGATAATCGAGGATCGAGATCGAGGCCGCGGCGGCAAGGTCGGCATAGCTCATCCGCTCGCCGGCCAGCCACTGACGCGAGCCGGCAAGCCAGGTGAGATAACGCATGTGCTGGCGGATATTCGCGCGGGCCGTGCGCAAAACCTTCGAATCCGGCGCTCCGCCGCCCTGATCGGCGCTCATCTGCAACTTATAGACACGCTCGCGGGCGAGCGGCTTGGTCACGTCGTTTTCCATCTTCTGCATGAACCATTCGGTCAGCCGGCGGATTTCCGCCCGCTGGAAAGGGTCTTCGGCGAGCAGCCGCCGGTCGCGTTTCAAGACGCCGTGCGTCTCGTCCAGATATTCGGAAATGACGCTCGTGCCGCAAAGCGCGCGCATGCTGTCGTCGACATAGACCGGCAGGGTGCCGGCCGGATTGAGCGCTAGGAAATCCCGGCGCTTCTCCCATGTCTGCTCCTCGATCAGATCCGCCTGATAGCCGTATTCCGCCAGGATCAGCCGAACGAAGCGAGATGCGGATGACATGGGATGATGATAAAGCGTGGGCATCGATACTCGGGCGTTGTGATTGCTGTTACAGGACCGTGTGGGAGCTCGATTATAGCGCCCTAGTCATGACTCATTGGTTGAAGCTATAGGAGTTTGACCCCGCCAATACAAGCGAATCGGATTTTTCGGGCCATCTGATAATGGCGAAACACGGTCTAACGAACGAATGGAAGCGGCAGCCCGATCGGCCCAAGCGCTCAGGCCCGACCGAACTTTAAACCGGAGACAATGTATGGATTATATAAATGCTGCAATTCTCGGTGTCATAGAGGGAATCACCGAGTTCCTGCCGATCTCGAGCACCGGCCATCTGATCATTGCCGAGCAATGGCTCGGACATCGGTCGGATATGTTCAACATCGTCATTCAGGCGGGCGCTATCCTCGCCGTCACCATCATCTACTGGCGTCGTCTGCTGGATCTGGTGCTTGGCTGGCGCGACCCCGCCAACCGCGATTATGCCGCCAAGCTGATCGTCGCCTTTCTCATCACCGCGATTCTCGGACTTATCGTCAAGAAGCTCGGCTTTGAACTTCCGGAGACCGCAACACCGATCGCCTGGGCGCTCATCATCGGCGGTATCTGGATGATCTTTGCCGAATGGGCCGCCGCCCGCAGGCCGCCGCATAAGGAGATCACCTGGCTTGTCGCCATCCTGGTCGGCATCGCCCAGATCGTTGCCGGCGTCTTCCCGGGAACCTCGCGCTCCGGCGCTACGATTTTCGTCGCGATGCTGGCGGGTACCGGTAACCGCGCCGCGGCGACCGAATTCGCCTTTCTCGTCGGCATACCCACAATGTATGCCGCCAGCGGCTATGAATTGCTGAAGACGTTTAAGGATGGCGGAGCGGCAGGCGAAGACTGGACGGCGCTCGGCATCGCCTTCGTCGTTTCCACCGTCGTCGCCTTCATCGCGGTCAAATGGCTGCTTGCTTACATCAGAAGCAACCGATTTACCCTGTTTGCCATCTACCGCATCATTCTCGGTGTCTTGCTGCTCGGCATGGCCGCGACCGGCTTGATTGCCTGAGACATCCATCCCGCATTGCATTCGCGCAACTCCCGGCGCGAATGCAAATGCCCCGCCGGACCGCACAAGCAGGCACCCGATTACCGGCAAGGTGCCGATCTTTCAGTTAGCCATTAAGGGGATACGCTCCCGTCGCCCTTTCGATGCAGGCGAGACGTAACGTTCACTGTGGAGTGCCCTGTTTCAGGCATTCCGATCGACTGCTTGCTTGGAGCAGGATGCCGGCGCGGGGCTGGGCTTTTCGTCAATGGATGATCGAAGCCGTCGAGCAAGGATCGACGCCGTAGGCCGGCGAGCAATCGCCCTTCACCGCCGCGACCGAACCGGGCGCAACGAAAGAGCCTGCAAGGATAACCAGCGCCGCACACGCAAACAGGAGCGCGATTGACTTGCCCATCGAGAATTGCCTTTCACAGTGATTGTCGCGCGCGACCACAGGCGTTGAGTCCGTTGGAAGACGCGCGGGTTTGGTAGTCAGTGGAATGGCAAATAGCAATAAACGTTCCCGCTAAATTTGGCGTTAATTCCACAAAAATTCCGATGCGTCTTTTATGCAACGCCGCTGAATATGCCGAGCACCAGAACACTTCAAACTTGCGCCGGGCTTTGCGGGACACGGCAACGCCAAAAAAGGCCGCCCGCGGGATCCGCAGACGGCCAAATCTCATCGTCTGGAAAAGATGCTCAGGCGGCCTTGCCGGTGCCGGTGTATTGGCCGTGCGGACGATAGTGCACGAGATAGGAGCCGAGCACCGATGCCACCATGGTGGGCGCAATGCCGATGCCCTTCAGCGTGCGGCCCTCCGCCTCCGCTTCTCTCGAGACGACATTGTCGCGCTTCAGCAGGCGCACCTGATCCGGCGTGATCGGCGGCGTTATGAAGGGGATCAGCGAGGCGATGCTGCCGATCATCGAAGCGATGCCGAAGGGCAGGGATATCAGCCGGTTCTTGCGGCACGTTACTTTCAGCATCGTCTCGAGACATTCGCGGAAGCTGAGCACCTCCGGCCCGCCAAGCTCATAGACTCGGCCGCCGGCGACCTTGCCGTCGACGGCGCGGGCGACGGCCTCGGCGACATCCTCGACATAGACGGGCTGGAATTTCGTCTTGCCGCCGCCGACGAGCGGCAGGATCGGCGACATGCGTGCCATCTCGGCGAATTTGTTGAAGAAGCTGTCCTCTGGTCCGAAGACAATCGACGGACGGAAGATCACTGCATCGGGCTTGACCGAGAGGATGGCCGTTTCGGCGCGGCCCTTGGTGCGGCCATAGTCGGAATCGGATTTCGCGTCGGCGCCGATCGCCGAAATATGCGTCAGCGTCGCACCTGCGCCGCGCGCCGCCTCAGCAATCGCACGGCCGCCGAATTCCTGCACGGCGTCGAAAGTGTTGCGGCCGGTTTCGTGCAGAATGCCGACGCAGTTGACGACGTGGCTCGCACCGTCGACGGCGCGGTCGATCGAGCTGCGATAGCGCAGGTTCGCCTGCACGAAAGAGATCTGACCGACATTGCCGAGCGGCTGCAGGAAACCGGCGAGGTCGGGACGGCGCACGGCGACGCGGATGCGATAGCCGCGCTTGGCCAGCGCCCGAACCACGTGCCTGCCCACGAAGCCAGACCCTCCGAATACGGTGACGAGCGGCGGCAGGTTGGCAAGGGTCATGGCAGGCTCCTCGAAAGGCTTTGCGGGATGCTTGATTGGCTCTCGTCTTAGCCGAATCCCGGCGCGACGGGAAGGCCCATCACACCGTCAGTTTTTTAGGGTACAACGTCGCTCTAGACGCCTTCGACGACGACCATTTCCGCATCCGCGACTTCCTGGCGGATTTTCGCGGCGATCTGGTATTCCGGCGAATTATAGCAGTCGACCGCATGCTGCATCGAGGGGAATTCGATCACCACGTTGCGGACGCGCGCCTTGCCCTCGAGTTCGGTGAAGGCGCCGCCGCGTGCCAGGAAATTCGCGCCATATTTTTCGAAGGCCGGCTTGGCCGCCGTCACGTAATCCTTGTAGCGCTCGGCATCGCGAACGTCGACGCGGGCGATCCAGTATCCTTTGGCCATGGTCTTCTCCCTTTTGTCCCTGAATCTGGTTAGCGGTTTGCCGGCCAGAGTGCGCTCACCATCTCGCTGAGGATCGCGCGGGCGGCATCTCGGGGATCCGGCGCCTTGACGACAGGCCGGCCGACAACGAGATGCGTCGCTCCCGCCTTCAGCGCGTCGAAAGGTGTCATCACCCGCTTCTGGTCGCCCCTGTCGCTACCATCAGGGCGAATGCCGGGGGTGACGATCGCCAGGTCGGGTCCGACGATTTCGCGCACTGCTGTCGCTTCCTCCGCCGAGCAGACGATACCGCCCATGCCGGCTGCGCGCGCCTGTTCGGCGCGGCGCAGCACCAGGCTGTGCGGATCCTGGCTGTAGCCGGCCTCGGCAAGGTCATCGGCATCCATCGAGGTCAGCACGGTCACGCCGAGCAGACAGAGGCCGGAGCCGGCCGCGGCCTCGACCGCCGCCTTCATTGCTTTCGGATAGGCGTGCAGCGTCAGCATCGACATGCCCATCTTGGCGATGTTCTCGACGCCGGAGGCGACAGTGTTGTCGATGTCGAGCAGCTTCATGTCGAGGAAGATCTTCTTGCCGCTGGCGGCAAGATCGCGGGCGAATTCCAGGCCGCCGGCAAAGACCAGCTGATAGCCGATCTTATAGAAGAGAATGTCGTCGCCGAGCGTGGAAACCAGTCTTTCCGCCTCGCCGATCGTTGGAACATCCAGGCCGACGATCAACCGCTCGCGTGCGTCCATCTGAAGTCACCCTTGCCAGTCTTCGATGGGTGTCCAGTCGCATGATAAGCGGCGATCCGCAAGGCCGAAAGCATAGAGATTGCCGCCGCCGCCGGGCTGGTCGCGGTCACGGCCGATCGGCCTGCCCGCCAGGTGGCATTTGAGCAGCGTGCCGACGCCGCCATGGCCGACAAAGGCGATCGGCGCCGTCGCATCATGCGTGGCAAGAACGGCATTAACGGCCTCGACGATGCGGGTCTGCGCATCGACGGCGCGCTCCCAACCCTTGAAGCTCTGCTCCGGATGCGCGAAGAACCAGTTGGCGGCTTCTTCGAATTGCGGCGGTGGCAGGAAGCCGGTGGCGGAGCGGTCGTTCTCGTGCATGCCGTGCACGACCTCGACGGGCACGCCGGAAGCTTCCGCCAGTATTTCGGCCGTCTCGATCGCCTTCGTCTCGTCGCTGGAGACGATGCGCCGCAATTGCCTCGCCCAGCCGCTCTCGGCCGCTTTGCGGGCGCGCGCCGCGCCGACATCGGAAAGCCCCCATTTCGGCACGGGCACGTTGGCATCGATCCTGACTTGCGGATGGGTAATGTAGATCCCGAACATCTCAGCCGCGCTTATAGATCCAGAGCTGCGCCGGCGGAATATTGCGCATGACGAAATCGAAATGCTGGATATGGTAGCGATCGGGATTGGCGGCGATCGGCGAGATCGCGCCATAGGAAATCTGCACCACCGGCCGGCCGGCAGGCAGGCGATCGAGCAGGCTTTCAAGCAGCGAGATCCGCATCGCCATCGGGAAATTCAGCAGCGGAATGCCCGAGACGACGGAATCGAACATCTGATCGGTGAAATCGCCGAGCGTCTTCTGCAGATCGAAGGCGTCGCCGTTGATAAAGTGTACGCCGGGATAGGTCCGCTTGAGATGTTTATGAAAATCCGTCGAATATTCGATTGCGACGAGATTTTCCGGCCGGACGCCGCGGCCGAGGATGGCCTTGGTGATGGCGCCCGTGCCCGGTCCAAGTTCAAGCACCGGCAGCCCGGAATGGATATCGACGACGCTTGCCATGCGCTTCGCCGTGATCGAGGAGGTCGGCACGATCGAGCCCACCGTCTTCGGCCCCTGCATCATTCCCCGGAAGAAGCGGATCTCGTCGTCGAACCTCTTGCCCAGCCGTTCCTTCACCTTGACCCGTAAGCTCATTCTCCACCCATCCGCATGTTGATCGAATGCCTTAATATGCCGCTTGTCGCTTAAGGGACAAGGATTTTCGCAACAAGGATATCGACATCAACAGCTCATGCGGCTTTCGGCGCCGAACCCGGCATGAGGTCGGCAAGCCTTTCGCTCAAATGATCGGCGTCGACGGGCGCGCGAAGCTTCACGTCGGTATTGTCGAAATAGAGATAGACGTCGCGGCCCTTGTTGCGCGCCGGTACGGGCGCCAGCACCCGCGTCGCATTCTCCGGTTCCCCGCCCGTGGCCCAGGCGCGGATGCGTTGTGCCCACATGTCCAGCGCCTCGTCCTCGTAGCCGCTGACATAGAGCTTTTCCGAGCCATGCAGGCGGCAGTAGATGAAATCGGCGGTGATATCCATCAGCAGCGGCCATTGCACCGTATCGGCGCAGACGAGGGCGACCTTGTGGCGCCTAAGCATCTCGATAAAAGCGGGTGCGCGGAAGCTTTCGTGGCGAATCTCCAGCGCATGGCGGATCGGCTGATGTCCGTCGCATGTAAGCCAGGCCGGTGCCTTGATATGCCAGTCGTGCCGTCTCGCCAGCGCGATCGCCGCGTCGCGGGTGTGCGGCAGCAGCGACAAAAAGCTTTCGAACAGGGATGGGTCGAAGACCATGTTCGGCGGGAATTGCCAGAGGATCGGCCCGAGCTTGGGGCCGAGCCGCAAAACGCCGGAGGCGAGGAAATTGGCGAGCGCCGTCTGGATATCCTGCAGCCGCAGCATATGGGTGATGAAGCGCGGTCCTTTGATCGCGAAGACGAAATCATCCGGCGTTTCCTCGCGCCAGCGGCCGAAGCTTTCGGGCCGCTGCAATCCATAGAAAGTGCCGTTGATCTCGATCGACCGGAAGTGCCGGGCGGCGTAGGAAAGTTCCTGCTTCTGCGGCAGGTCCTTCGGGTAGAATTGACCGCGCCAGGGCGCATAGGTCCAGCCGGATACGCCGATGCGCACCGTTGCCGTCTTTTTGGTCATGGGATCCTCCATTTTGACAGGAGGAAAAACGGCAATGGGCGGCCTTCGTTCCGGTCAGACGCGCATCGGCATCAGCACGTAGAGCGCATCGTCGCCCGCCGTGTCGCGGATCAGCGTCGGCGAGCCGGCATCGGCAAGCAGGAAGATCGCTTCCTCGCCGGAAAGCTGGGCGGTGATGTCGAGCAGGTATTTGGCGTTGAAGCCGATTTCCATCGCATCCGTGTCGTAGCCGACGGCAACTTCCTCCGTCGCGCTGCCGGAATCCGGATTGTTGACGGTCAGCATCAGCTGCCCCTCGGAAAGCGCCAGCTTGACGGCGCGGCCGCGCTCGGAGGAGATGGTGGAGACGCGGTCGACGGCCTGGGCGAAACTCGTGCAGTCGACGCGCATTTCCTTGTCGTTGCCGGTGGGGATGACGCGCTGATAGTCCGGGAAGGTGCCGTCGATCAGTTTCGAGGTCATGACGATCGAGCCGATCGTCAGGCGGATCTTGGCGTCGGAGACCTCGACGGTCACCGTCACCTCGGGATTGTCGACCAGCTTCTGCAGTTCGCCGACCGTCTTGCGGGGAATGATGATGCCGGGCATGCCCTCGGAGCCGGAGGGCGCATCGACATCGGCGCGCGCCAGCCTGTGGCCGTCGGTCGCAACCGCCCTGAGTTTCAGCTGGCCGTTACTCTCGATCGTGTGGAAGAAGATGCCGTTCAGATAATAACGGGTCTCTTCCGTCGAGATCGCAAACTGGGTGCGGTCGATCAGCATCTTCAGATCGGTCGCCTTCAGCTTGAAGGAATGCGTGAAGGTGCCGGCTGTGAGATCCGGAAAGTCCGATTCCGGCAGGCACTGCAGCGAGAATTTCGAGCGGCCGGATTGCACGGTCATTGAGCCGCCATCGGTGCTGGTGGCAAGCAGCACTTCCGAGCCGTCGGAGAGCTTGCGCACGATATCGTAGAGAAGATGGGCGGGAACGGTGGTGGCGCCGGGCTGCTCGACGCTTGCCGGGGTCGCCTCGGTGATTTCGAGGTCGAGGTCGGTCGCCTTCATGTCGAGCTTCTGGCCGTCGGCCTTGAGCAATACGTTGGACAGGATCGGGATCGTGTTGCGACGTTCGACCACGCGGTGGACGTGGTTCAGCGATTTCAACAGGTTTGACCGCTCAATAGTAATACGCATGGGATGCTACCGCTTTCGACCGTGACTGTCCGGGCGCGTCGAGCACCCGAAGAATGCTGTCCCGGCCTGAAGCCGGGGGAGTGGACGGGCAAAATGGCAGACTTCAGCATTGCTTTGCAAGAGGCATGGACGCCGGCGCCCCTGCATTTGCGGTTTTCCAGAGCAATGCTCACAGAAATCCGAACCCTTGCCGAAGCGGTGCGGCTCGCCCATAAAGGCTTCGATGCCGACGACGAGCCGGCGGGACGAAAGCAAATGGCATGACTGAGGAAACCACAGCGGACGCCGCCAGCCGGCGAAGCTTCCGCCTGCACAATATGGCGGTGCCGGCGCGGCCGCTGGAGCCGGCGCTCTATCTCGTCGCCACCCCCATCGGCAATCTCGGCGACATCACCCTGCGCGCGCTGGAAACGCTGGCCGGCGCGGATGTGCTCGCCTGTGAAGATACGCGCGTCACCCGCGTGCTGCTCGACCGCTACGGCATCCAGAACCGCCCTTTCGCCTATCACGAGCATAATGCCGATGAGGCTGGCCCAAGGCTGCTGCAGGCGCTCGAAGCTGGCCGCTCGGTGGCGCTGGTTTCCGATGCCGGCACGCCGCTGGTCTCCGATCCCGGTTATCGGCTGGCGCAGCAGGCGATAACGGCAGGTTACCGCGTCATTCCCATTCCCGGGGCGTCGGCCCCGCTCGCAGCCCTTGTCGGCTCCGGCCTGCCGAACGATGCCTTTCTTTTCGCCGGTTTCCTGCCGGCCAAGGACAAGGCCCGCCGCGACCGTCTGGGTGAACTTGCTACGGCACCCGCAACGCTGATCTTCTTTGAATCGCCGCACCGCATCGGCGCAACGCTTCTCGCCGCCGCCGATGTGCTGGGCGCCGCTCGGCTCGCCTCCGTCTGCCGCGAGCTGACCAAGACCTATGAGGAGTTCCGTCGCGGCACGCTTGCCGACCTTGCGGCGCATTATCAGCAGGTGGAAAACGTCAAGGGCGAGATCGTCCTCGTCATCGGTCCGCCGGAGCCGATCGAAACTGATGCGGCCGATGTCGAAGCCATGCTGGCCGACCTGTCGAAGTCGATGCCGACGGCCAGCGCCGCGACCGAGGCCGCCCGCCTCACCGGCTTGCCGCGCAAGGTGCTCTACCAGCGCCTGCTGGAGATCAAGAACGCTGATGGGCGATAGTGATCTCACCGCCATCAGAAGGAAGGCGCTCCGCCGGGGCCGCATGTCGGAATATGTCGCGGCCGTCTTCCTGATGCTGAAGGGCTATCGCATCCTGGCGCTGCGCCATCGCACCCGGCTCGGCGAGATCGATATCATCGCCCGCAAGGGTGATCTCGCCGTCTTCGTCGAGGTCAAGGCCCGCCATGGCGAGGCCGCGGCAGTCGATGCCGTCTCTACCGCCGCACAGAAGCGCATACGGGCGGCAAGCGATCTCTGGCTCGCCCGTCAGGCGGATCAGGTCCGCCTTTCCCAGCGTTATGATATCGTCGCAATCATGCCCGGCCGATTGCCGCGGCACTTTATTGATGCCTTCTGACCTCCTTTCGACCCCATTGGATTTCCGGATCGTTAAACTTTTAGTCCCCGCGTGAACCAGGTTCTTACGACTCTCTGCTACCCCCTCGGTAGGGATAACAATTGGGGGTTGTTTCATGGCCTGGAAGCTGATGCTTGCAAGTGCGGTCGCCACGGCCGCGCGCTCCGTGCCGTATGTCGTGGCGAAGCCGGCCGGAAAATCCTTCGTCGCACATGCGAGCGATCTACTGCCGCTGAAATCCACGCCGATCAATCCGGACTGGATCGTCAGCGGCAATCCGCAGGCCCGCACCGCCGAACATTCGCGCGGCCATGACGAGGCGTCACTAACGGCGATCTGGGATTGCACGGCGGGCGAATTCCGCTGGTATTTCGGCTGGGACGAGACGGTGATGATCCTCGAAGGCAAGGTCCATATCACCGCCGAGGACGGCACCGAACGAACGCTCTGCGCCGGCGACGTTGCCTTTTTTGCCGGCGGAACCTGGGCGAGCTGGCGGGTTGACAATTACGTCCGCAAGGTCGCCTTCCTGCGCAAGCCCTTCCCGAAGCCCTTGGCGATCGCCTACCGCCTCCGCAACATGCTGCGCAACGGCGGCAACCAGGGCATCGCTGCCTGAAAACCGCGACCGGAAGCCCTTGATTGCCCGTTGCGTTTGATATCTGGCCGACCTACATCTGTCCGGCATTCAGCGAGGGATGGAAATGGCCAAGATCACCAATGTAGCGGTCCAGATGGACCATGTCGCCGGCATCAATATCGCAGGTGATTCCACCTTCGCCATGAGCCTGGAAGCGCAGACGCGCGGCTACAGGCTCTTCCATTACACCCCCGAGCGCCTGAGCTTTCGCGACGGCAAGCTTTATGCCAGCGTCGAGCCGATGGTGCTGCGCGACGTCAAGGGCGATCACTTTGAACTTGGCGCGCCGGAGCGCGTCGATCTCTCGACTATGGATGTCGTGCTGCTGCGCCAGGACCCGCCCTTCGACATGGCCTATATCACCTCGACGCATCTGCTCGAGCGCATCCATCCAAAGACGCTCGTCGTCAACGATCCGGCCTGGGTGCGCAACTCGCCGGAAAAAATCTTCGTCACCGAATTCTCCGACCTGATGCCGAAGACGCTGATCACCAAGGATGCCGACGAGATCCGCCGCTTCCGCGACGAGATGGGCGATATCATCCTGAAGCCGCTCTACGGCAATGGCGGCGCCGGCGTCTTCCATTCGACCCGCGACGATCGCAACCTCTCTTCGCTGCTCGAAATGTTCGGCCAGCTTTTCCGCGAGCCCTTCATCGCCCAGCAATATTTGCCTGACGTGCGCAAGGGCGACAAACGCATCATCCTGGTCGACGGCGAATTCGCCGGCGCCATCAACCGCGTGCCGGCCGAACACGACAGCCGCTCCAACATGCATGTCGGCGGCCGCGCCGAGGCGACCGAGCTGACGCCGCGCGAACAGGAAATCTGCACCCGCATCGGCCCGGCGCTGAGGGAACGCGGTTTCCTGCTCGTCGGCATCGATGTGATCGGCGATTACATGACCGAAATCAACGTCACCTCGCCCACCGGCATCCGCGAGGTGAAGAAATTCGGCGGCGCCGATATCGCGAGCCTGCTTTGGGACGCGATCGAGCGCAAGCGCGGCTGAGCCTGCTGCCCATGACCGTTCTGGTCCCGCGGCCGAGCGCAACCAAGGTCACAACGAATGCCTGACTACGTTCTTTGATTGTTCTTGTTTTATTCCGGCGTCCATGCCAGATTGCAACCGCTGGCCTTAATGCCTGTCGCCCAAAAGTGCGAAACGGTTTTGGGGCCACGACATGCATCAAATAAAGACCTGAAGCGCATCGCATCGATGCGACGCGCTTCAAGGGTCGGCGGGCGGTATCGTAGAGTTTGCGGCAAGGGGATGGGCATATGGTCGCGCGTGTCAGTACGGTGGCATTTCAGGGCATCGAAGGTGTGCCGGTCGAGGTTCAGGTCATGGTCGCGCCCGGCAAGGTCGGCATGCAGATCGTCGGTCTGCCCGACAAGGCGGTTGCCGAAAGCCGCGAGCGCGTGCAGGCGGCCCTCCACGCCTCCGGCCTGGCGCTGCCGGCCAAGCGCGTGACCGTCAATCTGGCGCCGGCCGACCTGCCGAAGGAAGGTTCGCATTTCGACCTGCCGATCGCGCTTGCCCTGATGGCGGCGCTCGGCGCCATTCCCGCCGATGCGCTGTCGGATTTTGTCGTCGTCGGCGAACTCAATCTCGACGGAACGATCGCCGCCATCTCAGGCGCGCTGCCGGCGGCGATCGGCGCTAATGCGCTCGGCAAGGGGCTGATCTGCCCGGCCGAAAGCGGCGCCGAAGCCGCCTGGGCGGGCGCCGAGGTCGATATTCTCGCCCCGCGCAGCCTGATTGCCCTTGCCAATCACTTCCGCGGCACGCAGGTCCTCTCCAGGCCGGAGGCGTCGATCCGCGCCAATGCCGCAAACCTGCCGGATCTTGCCGAGATCAAGGGCCAGGAAAGCGCCAAGCGCGCGCTCGAAGTGGCGGCCGCCGGCGGCCATAATCTTTTGATGGTCGGTCCTCCGGGCTCCGGCAAATCGATGCTGGCGGCCAGGCTGCCGTCGATCCTGCCGCCGCTTTCCGCCGCCGAGCTGCTGGAGGTGTCGATGGTCCATTCGATCGCCGGCCAGCTCTCCGGCGGCAAGCTTTCCGATCGCCGGCCCTTCCGCACCCCGCATCATTCCGCCACCATGGCGGCCCTCGTCGGCGGCGGGATACGCGCCCGCCCGGGCGAAGCGTCGCTTGCCCATCACGGCGTGCTGTTTCTCGACGAGTTTCCCGAATTCACGCCGCAGGCGCTCGATGCGCTGCGACAGCCGCTCGAAGGCGGCGAATGCGTCATTGCGCGCGCCAACCACCGCGTCTCCTATCCGGCAAAATTCCAGCTGATCGCGGCAATGAACCCTTGCCGTTGCGGCATGGCCGGCGAGCCGGGCCATTCCTGCGCCCGCGGCCCGCGCTGCATGAGCGATTACCAGGCCCGCATCTCCGGCCCGCTGATGGACCGCATCGATATCCGCATCGACGTGCCGGCCGTCTCCGCCGCCGATCTCATCCGGCCGATGGCCGCCGAAACCAGCGCCGACGTCGCCCGCCGCGTCGCCCGCGCCCGCGAGATCCAGCAGGAGCGCTTCGAAAGCGCAGGCGCAAAAGGCATCGGCACCAATGCCCGCTGCTCAACCGCGATGATCGAGAAACTGGCCGAGCCCGATGCCAGCGGCCTGCAGCTGCTGCGCGACGCCGCCGAAAAGATGAAATTCTCCGCTCGCGGCTACCACCGTGTCCTGAAGGTCGCCCGCACGCTGGCCGATCTCGACGGCAAACCGACCGTCGGCCGCATCCATCTCGCCGAAGCGATTTCCTACCGGATTGCTGGGGAGAGATTGACGGCGGCGGCGTGAGGATAGAAGCGAATAGGAGTACGAATAGGGAATAGTTAGCTAATTGGCTTGCCTGAATGCCAAACCCATTCGCATCCTATTCGCTATTCGCTATTCGCTATTCGCTATTCGCTGTTCGCTATTCGCTATTCACTATTCACTATTCACTATTCGCTATTCAGCTCCCAAGCCCTTCAAACAGCGCCGTCGAGAGATACCGTTCCGCGAAGGAGGGGATGATCACGACGATGTTCTTGCCGGCATTCTCGGGACGGATGCCGACCTTGATGGCGGCGGCTAGCGCCGCACCCGAGGAGATGCCGACCGGCACGCCTTCGAGCCGGGCGACCAGGCGCGCCTGTTCGAAGGCCTCGTCATTCGTTACGGTGACGACCTCGTCGTAGATGCCGGTATCGAGGATCTTTGGCGCGAAGCCGGCGCCGATGCCCTGGATCTTGTGCGGGCCGGGATTGCCGCCGGAGAGGATCGGCGAATCGGCCGGCTCGACGGCGATGATCTTGATCTCGGGCTTGCGGCTCTTCAGCACCTGTCCGACGCCGGTGATCGTACCGCCGGTGCCGATGCCCGAGATGACGATATCGACCGTGCCTTCGGTATCATTCCAGATTTCCTCGGCCGTCGTCTTGCGGTGGATCTCCGGATTGGCCGGGTTTTCGAATTGCTGTGGAATGACGGCATCGGGAAGCGAGGACGCCAGTTCCTCGGCCTTGGCGATGGCACCCTTCATGCCCTTCGGTCCCTCGGTCAGCACCAGCTCGGCGCCGAGCAGCGCCAGCATCTTGCGGCGCTCGACCGACATCGTCTCCGGCATGGTGAGAATCAACCGATAACCCTTGGCGGCGGCGGCAAAGGCAAGCGCGATGCCGGTGTTGCCGGAGGTCGGCTCGATCAGCACCGTCTTGCCGGGGGTGATCTTGCCCTGGGCTTCGAGGCTTTCGATCATCGCGACGCCGATGCGGTCCTTGACCGAGGCGATCGGGTTGAAGAATTCGAGCTTGCCGATCAGGTTCGCCACGACGCCCTTTTCCCGCGCCAGCTTGTCGAAGCGCACGAGCGGCGTGTCGCCGATGGTCTCGGTGATCGAAGAATAGATGCGGCCGCGGCCGGGCTTGTGCGACATGGTGCTCTCCCTTTGAAATCCAGCTCCTGAAATCGAAGGGGAGAATAGGGTCAAAGGCCGTTCTAGGCCAGACCGCGTTCGACCTGGAGGAGCGGTCAGGAGAGAAAAAAACCTTTGAAAACCGTTTCTTGCCGAATGTTTATTTCAGGCGGCCCGCGTGGCGATGAAGGCGGCCGTGCCGGCGAGAATGCCGGCGGCAACCCGGTTCAGCGCCTGCAGGGCGCGCGGCTGTTTCAGCATCGTCCGGGCCCGCGAGGCAAGCAGCATATAGGGCACGAGCACGACGATCAGCACGACGAAGGTGACGGCGAGCAGGATCGCATAGTCTCGCAGGCCGATATTGCCGATGTCGATCAGCGTCGGCACCAGGGCGACATAGAAGAGCATCGTCTTCGGATTGCCGAGCGTCACCAGCAGGCCGGAGAGGAAGGATAGGCCGATATTGGTGGATTTGCGTGCCGTGATATCCTGCGGCAGCAGCCCCGCTGTCCAGAGTTTCCAGGCAATGTAGCCGAGATAAAGGGCGCCGGCGATCTTAATGACGATGAAAACCTCGGTGAAGGTCTGCGCCACGAAGGCAAGGCCGAGAATGACCGCCGTCAGATAGGTCATGTCGCCGAGCACCAGGCCGAGACCCATGAAGAAGGTCTCGCGGAAATTCGAGCCGAGCGCGCGTGCGACGATCGCGGTAATCCCGGGTCCGGGAATGGCCGCGGCGATGAACAGCGCTCCGGCATAGGTGATCAGGACGGTGAGGCTCATCTTCTTAACCCTCAGGGTTCAACCGCCCATCTATAGGCAAGCGCTGCTTCCTCATCAATGCATTGGCGCTGATCGGTCCATAACCATAAGGAATAGGTCTGCTGGACCATGATCTACTTGGAAAGCGACCAGGCCTTGCTATTTCTCTCTCTGCAAATGCGCGATCAGCGCGCCCGCCGCGGTTTCCCGGCCGGTGACGCTGGAGATTTTCATCACCAAGGAGAGATTAAATGTCCCATACGCCGGCCGAAGCCCGCAGACTTTCGCCACTCAAGACGCCGTCCAGCCTGTCGACCAACGCCATTACCGATATTTCGGCGGCGCTGACCGCACTGCTCGCCGATGTCTTTACGCTTTATGTGAAGACCAAGAATTTCCACTGGCACATGTCCGGCCCGCATTTTCGCGACTATCATCTGCTGCTCGACGAACAGGCGGAACAGATCTTCGCCATGACCGACGACATTGCCGAGCGTGCCCGCAAGATCGGCGGCGCGACGCTGCGCTCCATCGGCCAGATCGCTCGCCAGCAGCGCCTTTCGGACAATGACGCGGATTTCGTCACGCCCGAGGACATGTTGTCGGAACTGCGCGAGGATAACGCTCAGCTGGTTTCGCTGCTGCGCGAGGTGCATGGCCTTTGCGACGAGCATAATGACGTCGCGACCGCCAGCCTGATCGAGAACTGGATCGACGAGGGCGAGCGCCGCACCTGGTTCCTGTTCGAAACGACGCGCCCGCAGAGGTAATGTCGGCCCGGGCGTCTCAGCCCTCCCTATCGGAACGCCCGGTTCAGCTCTCCAGCGCCCGCGGCCGCAGCCAACGCGGCGTCCAACCGAGATTCATGCCGGCGGCGGCAAGCAGGATGATCGCGGCACCGGCGATCTGCATCGGCTGCAGCGCGTGGCCGAAGGCCAGCCGGTCGACCATGATCGCCGCGATCGGATAGATGAAGGACAGGGCGCCTGTCAGATGCGTCGGCAGCCTCTGGATCGCGCCATAGAGCAGCACATACATCAGCCCGGTATGGACGACGCCGACGGTCACCAGGATCGCCCAGCCTCCTGCATCTTGCGGCGGATTTGAAAAGTCCGTGATCGGCGCCAGCATCAGCATGCCGGTGGCGACCTGGATGAGCGCGATCAGATGCGGCGGCGTGCCTTTCAGCCATTTCGCAGCAAGGGCGGCGAGCGCGTAGAAGAAAGCCGCACCGAGCGCCATCAGGATGCCGAGGCCGTAACTGTCAGAGGCCGCCCCGCCTGCCCCCGGTTTTGCCTCGACGATGGCAATCATGCCGGCGAAGGCGAGTGTCAGCCAGAACAGCTTGGTGGCGGTGATCTTCTCGCCGAGAAAGAGCGCGCCGAGCACCAGCAGCATGAAGGGCTGGGTGTTGTAGACGGTCGTCGCGATCGAGATCGTCGCATGAGAATAGGAGGCAAACAGCAGCAGCCAGTTCAAGACGATGGCGATGCCGCCTGATATGGCGATGCCGAAGGCGCGCAGCGTGATGATGCCGGGCCGCAGCAGCCCGAGAGCGCCGCAGATGACCAGCAAAGTGACCGCGCCGAACAGGCAGCGCCAGAAGACCACCCCGCTGACCGGCTGACCCGACATGACGACGAACCAGCCGATGGTCCCCGAGATCAGCATCGCTGCCGTCATTTCCGCCGTGCCTCGTCTAATGTCGCTGCCCATGATTGCCTCCATTTTGGTGGCAGAAGAATATTGCGACGGGAGGCGATTTTATATAATAATAAGAAAGAAAATAACCGACTTGGCCTAATCATAATAGGAAAATATATCGCCATGGCTAATGATGTGCAATCGCTCGACGAAATCGATCAGGCCATTCTGGAGGCGCTGGCCGGCAATGCGCGGATCTCGCTGAAAGAACTGGCGCAGCAGGTCGGCCTGTCCTCACCGAGTGCCGCCGAGCGTCTGCGCCGGCTGGAGGAGCGCGGCGTCATCAAGGCCTTCACCATCGATCTCGATCCCGCCGCCGTCGGTTATCCCCTGCAGGCGATCGTGCGCGTGCGTCCGCTGCCGGGACAGCTGCACATCGTCGAGCGGATCATCCAGGACATTCCCGAAATCATCGAATGCGACAAGGTGACGGGCGAGGATTGTTTTATCGCCCGCCTGGTCATCCGCTCGATGGCCGACCTCGACGGCATCCTCGATAAGGTCGCCGAAAGGGCGGAGACCAACACCGCGATGATCAAAGCCTCTCCCGTCAAGCGCCGCCTGCCACCGCTTTCACGGAAAAGGTAGGTATTGGCTGAACAGGAGCCCTGGAAATTTGCCATCGACGGCGCCTCGCGCGGAAATTCGAGGCGGCATCGGCCAATCCGCGGTCCTTAGTTCCCTTCCTTGAGAACTCCTCTCAGGCATTTCTCAAGCTGATCTTTTTTATCGACGACAGATCGGCATTCGCGAATGGCATATGCTGCCGCCATTTCGGCATTGCGTCTGAAGCCGGGAATGTCCCCGGCGCGATATGTTGGAGCAACCCCACCGAAAGGTCCCTCAATTCCGATCGACTGCAGCAACACTGAGTAAAGGCAGCCTACCGGATTAATATCACGGTCAACGATCACGTTGATAACCGGGTATCCTTTTCGGCGCTCATGGTAGCATTCTAATGTGTCCGGCTTGCTTCGAAGCATGTCTATATCGTGCACTGCTATCTGGCCCAATTTTGCCAGCTTGACCGCATCACGATCAACGAATACTTCGACGGTCTGGGTGTTTGACGGCTGGTTCTGATCACCGAAAGGGGCATATGGCGCTCCAACTGAGTAATCTATCGACTGGCTGGCGTTGAAATTGAGACGAACGTCTGCGTAAGCCATCAGCCCAAAAAACGCGCGGAAAAACTCTAGAGCGGGATTGTTTTATGTCCGTTCATATCCGGCTTCCTTGAAGTAGTTTTGGCACTCTTTCGGCGAGACGGTTTGAAGGGTGGCTGCCAGCGCGTCGTCGATGGCCTGTCGGGTTCGAGCCTGC
>NZ_JBIXJN010000034.1:0-46539 GCF_052871115.1 Rhizobium sp. LARHSG275
GCAAACCGTCTCGCGCAGCACAATGCGACGGAGCAGCACCGCCCCCCTTTATCGAGACGACGATCTCCAAACCGGCCCAACGAAAAATCATGCCCTACATCCATCGGCGACGCTCCCAAATCAAAACGTCGCCAAAACAATCATACGGCCCGCAGTAAAGGAATCCGACCCCCGCAAACCGAGTCAATCCGTCGCACCGACTTATGTATATGCCCTAGCGTAAAAACGGGGAGAGGGGACTGCGTCTCACGCTGCCTCTACGATGCGTGCCGCAGGAAAGGCTCTAACGTTACAATTCGGTAAGCCATTCTAAACAAAACGTAACTTGCCTGGGATCGGTCTCGGCGCCAAATTCATCTCGCGCCGGATTTGATGAGGTGAACTATGTCAGATTTGGAAAAACTTGTCAGACGCCGTATGCAGGAAGAATACGCCAAGGGCGCTTCCGCAGAAGAAATTGCGAAAGTCGTCCGCGACCTATTCAACAGCGTCGACCTCTCGGGCAATCGGTTTGACGCCGTTGCCGTACGGGCCACCAGGGATCACGAGTGACCCGATATTCGACCGACCCGAGATTTTCGGGTCGGTTGCCGGAATGAATTCCCCGTAAACAGATCTCGATCACGCGGCCTTCGTTACCGCATCGAGCGGATGCTGCGAGCGGAAGCCGACGGCAAGCCGGTTCCAGATATTGATCGCGCCGATTGCCACCGTAATCTTCGTCATTTCTTCTTCGGAAAAATGTGCCTTCAGCGCCTCGTAATCGGCATCCGGAGCGCTTGTTTTGGCGATATTGGTCACTGCGTCAACCCAGCCGAGCAGCGCCCGTTCGCGCGCGTCATAGACCGGCGATTCCCGCCAGACGCACATCAGGTTGATCCATTGTTCGGAGAGCCCATCGTGGCGGGCTTCCTTCACATGCATGTCGACGCAATAGGCACAGCCGTTGATCTGCGAGGCGCGCAGCTTGATCAGGTGGATAAAGCGGCGCTCCAGCCCGGAGGACTGGACATATTGCTCGAGCGCGGCGACAGCCTTGTAGGCATCGGGAGCGGCTTTGGCGAAGTTGAAACGTGGTTGCATTGTGTTTCTCCTTTGTTGGCGGCTCAACGAGCCGTCTTGCGTTCATGGATTTCAAGGAAAGCGCAGCCTCTCGCTGCGATCGATCCGTCGTCGAGAGCGTTCAGTTCGATGCCGAGATCGGCAATGCTCGTCTTGGCAAGTTCGGCGCGATAGACCCGTTCGGCTCTGAGCATCGCCGCGCTGATGGTGCAGGGCGAGGCGAAGAAACGATCGGAGACCGGGTTCGGTCCGCGCTGGCGGATTTCGGCGCAGCGGAAGGCAGGCGCCGGTCCTTCGACTGCGATCACGATGTCGAGCAACGAAATCTCCTTCGGCGCTTTTGCCAGCCGATATCCGCCCTTCGGCCCCGGAACGGTATCGAGGATGCCGGCGCCCGACAGCGCCTGCAGATGCTTCAGCAGATAACTCGTCGAGACGCCGTGGAATTCCGCCAGCGCGGCCGCCGAAAGCACGCCGCCTTCGGAGAGGCCGGAAAGCATCGCAACGCTGTGAATAGCCTGCTCGACCCCATCGCCCATCTTCATTCGCCTGGCCTCCTCAATTCATGGATAAAAAATATCCATGATTATTGCTTTTGTCAATCGCTCTTCTTTTTCCCCCGCATTTCACTAGTTTCAGGGCGTGGACCAGATCGATTCCGACACCCGTACCCTGCTGCCTTCCACCTTTACCCGCTGGTTTGCGGAAAAAGGCTGGCGCCCGCGCACCCATCAACTGGAACTGCTTGCCCGCGCCGAGGCCGGTGAAAGCACGCTGCTGATTGCGCCGACCGGCGCCGGCAAGACGCTCGCCGGTTTTCTGCCCTCGCTGACCAATCTCACCCGCCGCGGCAGGATCCCGCCCGGCTCCGCCTTCACCGGCATCCATACGCTCTATGTCTCACCGCTGAAGGCGCTTGCCATCGATATCGAGCGCAACCTGATGAAGCCGGTTGCGGAGATGGGTCTGCCGGTCACCGTCGAAAACCGCACCGGCGATACGCCGAACGCCAAGCGCCAGCGCCAGAAGCTCAACCCGCCGGATATTCTGCTGACCACGCCGGAACAGGTCGCCCTGCTGCTGGCGAACCGGGAAGCCGAGCGCTTCTTCAAAGACCTGAAATATGTCGTCCTCGACGAGCTGCATTCGCTCGTCACCTCCAAGCGAGGCCATATGCTTTCGCTCGGCCTTGCCCGCCTCCGCCGCCTTGCCCCCGGTCTCCAGACCATCGGCCTGTCGGCGACCGTCGCCGAGCCCATGGATCTGCAGAAATGGCTGGTCGCTCAGGAGGAGGGCGGCGAGCATCATGCCGGGCTCGTCGTCGTCGAAGGCGGCGCCAAACCCGATATCTCGATCCTGTCGACCGAAGAGCACATTCCCTGGGCCGGCCATTCCGCCCGATATGCAATTCCGGATGTATACCGCCAGCTCGTCGAACATCGCACGACGCTGCTCTTCGTCAACACCCGCAGCCAGGCCGAAATGCTTTTCCAGGCGCTCTGGACGATCAATGACGACAACCTGCCGATCGCCCTTCATCACGGCTCCCTCGATGTCGCCCAGCGCCGCAAGGTCGAGGCGGCGATGGCCGAAAATCGGCTGCGTGCGGTCGTTGCCACCTCCACCCTCGATCTCGGCATCGACTGGGGCGATGTCGATCTCGTCATCCATGTCGGCGCGCCGAAGGGCGCCTCACGCCTTGCCCAGCGCATCGGCCGCGCCAACCACCGCATGGACGAGCCGTCGAAGGCGATCCTGGTGCCGGCCAACCGCTTCGAGGTCATGGAGTGTCAGGCAGCCCTCGACGCCAATTATATCGGCGCGCAGGATACCCCGCCGGTCGGCCGCGGCGCGCTCGACGTGCTCGCCCAGCATGTGCTCGGCATGGCCTGCGCCGAGCCTTTCGACATGCTGGAACTCTACGATGAAGTCATCAGCGCCTCGCCCTATGCCGATCTCAGCTGGGAGACCTTTGAACGTATCGTCGATTTCGTCGCGACCGGCGGTTATGCGCTCAGGATCTACGAGCGTTACGCCCGCATCCGCAAGACCGCGGAGGGCCGTTGGCGCGTCTCCAATCCGGCGGTCGCCCAGCAATATCGCCTCAACCTCGGCACCATCGTCGAAAGCCCGATGCTGAATATCCGCATGGTCAAGCGCGGCGAGGGCGGCAGGATCGGCCGCGGCGGCGCCACTCTGGGGAAAGTCGAGGAATATTTCCTCGAGCAATTGTCGCCCGGCGATACGTTCCTCTTCTCCGGCAAGGTGCTGCGCTTCGAGGGCATCCGCGAAAATGAGTGCCTTGCCTCGCAGGCCTTTTCGCTCGATCCGAAGATCCCCTCCTATAATGGCGGCAAGTTTCCGCTGTCGACTTATCTCGCCGAGCAGGTGCGGGCGATGATCGCCGATCCCGATCGCTGGCGCCACCTGCCGGAGCAGGTGCGCGACTGGCTGTCGCTGCAGGACGACAAGTCGATGCTGCCGAAACGCGATGAGTTCCTGATCGAAACCTTCCCGCGCGGCAGCCGCGCCTACATGGTTGCCTATCCCTTCGAAGGCCGTCTCGCCCACCAGACGCTCGGCATGCTGTTGACCCGCAGGCTGGAGCGGATCGGCGGCAAGCCGCTCGGCTTCGTCGCCACCGACTATTCCCTGGCCATCTGGGGCCTCGAGGATATGGGGCTGATGATCCGCAATGGCCGGCTCAATCTCTCCGACCTCTTCGACGAGGACATGCTGGGCGACGACCTCGAAGCCTGGCTCGACGAATCTTTCCTGTTGAAGCGCACCTTCCGCAATTGCGCCGTGATTGCAGGCTTGATCGAGCGCCGTCATCCGGGCAAGGAAAAGAGCGGCCGCCAGATCACCGTCTCCGCCGATCTGATCTACGACGTGCTGCGCAGCCACGAGCCGGATCACATTCTCCTGCAGGCGACGCGGCAGGATGCGGCGACGGGACTTTTGGATATTGGCCGTCTTGGCGATATGCTGAGACGAATCAGGGGCCACATCACCCACCGCGCCCTCGACCATATTTCCCCGCTCGCCGTGCCGGTGATGCTGGAAATCGGACGCGAGGCGGTGCCGGGCGAGGCCCATGACGCGCTGCTCGCCGAAGCGGCGGACGATCTGATCGCCGAAGCACTCGCCTGATGAAAAATTGGGCCTGACTGATGTATTTGGGAATAAGAGAGTGATGAACCGCCTGGCGCTGGCGCGCGACATATCGGGATTGGCCGCGACATCAGGTGTCGAAACGGCAATCCATGGCATTGCCGCCGTCTGCGATCCGCTCGGCGCCCTCTATCTGCCGGATACCGGCCTGCTCGTCGTCTCCGACCTGCATCTGGAAAAGAGCGCAGCCTTTGCGCGCCGCGGCATGATGCTGCCGCCTTACGATACGCTGGCGACGCTGACCGTGCTTGCCGCCGTCATCTCGCGTTATGATCCGAAGCTCGTCATCTCGCTCGGCGATAATTTCCACGACCGCATCGGTTCCAAGCACCTGCCGGAGAATTTTCGCGCCCTGATCGTCGAGATGGCGCGCGGTCGCGAATGGATATGGATCAACGGCAATCATGATCCGGATGGCATCGTCGATCTGCCGGGCACATCTGCCGACGAGATGCATTATGCCGGCCTGACCTTTCGGCACGAGCCGAAGAACGGCTTGCAGAGCGGCGAAATCGCCGGCCACCTGCACCCGTCGGCGACCGTCCGCCGCCGCGAAAAATCCGTCCGCCGCCCCTGCTTTGCCACCGACGGCGCCCGCCTGCTGATGCCGGCCTTCGGCGTCATGAGCGGCGGTCTGGATCTCGGGCACCAGGCGATGAAGGGCCTGTTCGACAAGGCTTCGCTGGTGGCGCATCTGTTGGGGCGAGATCGGATTTATTCGGTGCGGTATGGGAATTTGAGGGGGTAGCGCCTTATATTCCAGGTCGGCGGGCTTCAGCCCCCTCTGCCCTGCCGGGCATCTCCCCCACAGGTGGGGAGATCACTAGTGGCTTGAACTTCCTGCCCATCTACCGTTTCGCCGTGCTGGACGTTCGTTGTTTGGGGAAGCCCGTGTGCCCAGCCAATCTCCCCACCTGTGGGGGAGATGCCCGGCACTGGCACGGCACCACCTAAACTCAATCGCACTCCTGCAACTGCCGCTGATACGTCCCGGCCATCCGCGCAAACTTCTGCGCCGTCTGCTGCAATTGCCCGTTCGAGCGCCAGTCGCCGCGTTTGTATCCCGTCGGCCCGGAATAATAGGCGAGATAGAGATTATAGGCATCGTTCAGCGGAATGCCGGTCTCCACGCTGTTCTGGTAATGATACCAGCCGATGAAATCGATCGCGTCGGCGAAATTCGCCCGCCGCGCCGTCCAGTTCCCGGTCTGCGACTGATAGTGATCCCAGGTCCCGTCGAGCGCCTGCGAATAGCCGTAGGCCGTCGACGGCCGGGTCCAGGGAATGAAGCCGAACAGCTTGGTGCGCGGCGGCCGCGCATAGGGCTGGAAGCCGGATTCGGTATACATCGTCGCCATCAGGATCGGCACGGGCACGCCGTACTTCTTCTCCGTTCGTTCGGCGGCGCTCTGCCAGCTGGAGAAGAGCCCGTCGCGCTCGTCGAAGACGGCACAGATGTTCCTCGTCTGCTTCGGCGCCGTCGCGCAGCCGGCAAGCAGCGCGAGACCCACGGCCGTCAGAACGATACGAGTACGCATGACAAAACCTCTCGTTTCCGAGAGATTACTAACTCGTAAATGTTAAAAACCGGTTTTTAGTCGAATGCGAACTTCTCAGGCTGCTCTCTTATCGACCAGGGATCGATACCCTGGCCTGACCACTGGACGGCCTCGCATCCACTAAGCCTTGACGGGCTCGTAGCGCAGGATCACCGCGCCGCCTTCCGTCGTCGAGGATTCGACGAGCTTCAGCGGCACCTGGCCTTCCGCCTGTTTGAAAAGCGGATTGCCGCCGCCGAGGATGACCGGCACCAGGCAAATCTTGATTTCGTCGATAAGCCCCGCTTTTAGCAGGCTGTCGGCAAGCTCGGCACTGCCGAAGATGAAGATCGTCTTGCCGTCCTCCTGCTTCAGCCGCGTCAATTCGGGGATCGGATCGCTGACGACGCGTGCATTGTTCCAGCCGGGCTCGGTGATCGTCCGCGACACGGCGATCTTGGCGATGCCGTTCATATAGGCTTTGATCTCACCTTCGCCCTCGGCTGTCGGCCAGTACGAGGCCATGCCCTCATAGGTCTTGCGGCCGAAGACCAGCAGATCGCCTTCCCTGCCGAACTGTTCGGCATAGCGCTGCAATTCAGGCCCCCAGGCGAGATTGTGGAAGTCGATATCCCACGGCTTCGTGCCTTCGAAATAACCATCGAGCGTCATCAGGTTCCATAGAACAAGCTTCCTCATTTCCTTCCTCCTTCTGAATTGCCAACCAAGGTAAAACCGATTGCGTTTAGCAACTAGTTGAAAGCTAGATAAACTGATAGCAATATGCAAGCGGTTTTTTTGTGAAGCGTGGATGAGCTGCCGCCAAAACATCCGCGTAGCAGCTCCCGCAAAGTGGGCTCGACGCCGGACTCAAATCGATAGAAGAAATCGAGAGGAAATGGAGCGTCGAGCCTTGGCGGCAGATCAGTCCTTGCGGAAGATCAGGCTGGCACCCCAGCCGGTGATCACGGCTAGAGCCACGGCCGCGCAGCCGTAGAGGATCGGCTGATCATGCGCCGCATCGGTGATCGTCTGCTCGATGCCGGTTTTGATGACCCGCAGCGGCAGCGACTTCTCGGCGACGAAAAGACCGCTCTTGAACAGATAGGCGCGCACGCTGTGCACGCCGTTCGGAATGTTCGCGGGCAAACGCAGGCTCGCCTTGAAGAGGTTGGAGGAAACGAACCGCACGCCGCTTGGGTTGCGGTCGTAGAGCCCGCCGCCCTGCTGCAGCCGCCGGAAGGCGTCACGGAACTCGCCGAGATTGCTGCCGTCGCCGACGAAGCCGACCGGAGTCAGCGGAATGTGATCGATGCCGATTTCCTGATCGGTCAGGTCAAGCGGCGTCACGATGTCGTCGATCATCCGTGAACTCGACATCGAATAGGAATGCGGCACCGCTTCGAAGGTCATCGAGCGAGTATTCACCCAGATGCCGAAGACGCGTTCCTTCTTGCGCACCGTCGCATCCTCGCGCGGCCCCTCCAGCACCACGACCACGTCATATTGGCCGACGGCGAGCAGCAACTGGTCGGTGTTCGAGAGCGCCCCGAAAATGGTCAGATCCGCACCGTGGAAATCCGAGGTGATGGCGATTTCACTGGTCGACGTGCCGATTTCCAACCCTTCACGCACCGCCTCCGTTGCCTGCCCTGGCAGCCACTGCGCTCCGGCAGAGGCCGGCAGCAGGCAAAACAACGCGATGACGAAAACAACCAGGCGCATCAGTTGCCCGCTCCCATCACCACCGAATAGACGTCGGCCGGCGCCACCACCAGCGCGATCGCCAGACGCAGGCCGACGGCGAGCACCAGCAGGCCGAGCAGGGCGCGCAGCTGCTCGCCGCGCAGCTTCTGGCCGACGCGCACGCCATATTGCGCGCCGACGACACCCGCCACCATCAGGATGAAGGCGAGCACGATGTCGACGGAGAAGTTCGTCGCCGCCTGCACGATCGTCGTATAGGCGGTCACGAAGATGATCTGGAACAGCGAGGTGCCGACGACGACATTGGTCGGGATGCGCAACAGGTAGATCATCGCCGGCACCATGATGAAGCCGCCGCCGACACCCATGATCGAGGTAAGGATTCCGATCGCAAAGCCGAGCGCGACGATCGGAATGACGCTGAGATAGATTTTCGATTTCTTGAAACGCACCTTCAGCGGCAGCTTGTGCACCCAGTGCTGGTGGCCGGGCTTGCGCGGTGCGGGCGGCTCGTTGCGCGCTGCCCGCCGCATGGCATTGATGCTTTCGAGCAGCATCAGTCCGCCGACGGTGCCGAGGAAGACGACATACATCAGCGAGATGATCAGATCGAGCTGGCCGATGGCGCGCAGCAGCGAGAAGATCCAGATGCCGACCGTCGCACCGGTAAGACCGCCGACCAGCAGCACCGTGCCGAGCTTGACGTCGAGCGAGCCGCGCCGGAAATGGGTAATCGCGCCAGATATCGACGACGCCACAACCTGGTTGGCGCCGGTCGCGACCGCGACGACCGGGGGGATGTTGTAGAAGATCAGCAGCGGGGTGATCAGAAAACCGCCGCCGACGCCGAACATTCCAGACAGGAATCCGACGGCCGCCCCCATGCCGAGAATGATGAAAATGTTCACCGACAATTCTGCGATGGGCAGATAGATTGTCACAGCCGACCCCGAATGATGACCGCTCCTGCCGGGCGGTTTCTTGTCACGTCCCCGTTCGAATGCGCACCATACTGTGAAATCATTGCCAGAGGCTTTCGATCGGCCCCGTGATTAGCCATAGAGATTGACGGAGAGATCGGTGGCACAGGATTCGCCGGATGCGCGGATCGATATGTCCGGGCATAATCCGGCTTTTTTCAGGTTTTGTGACAGGCTGCGGCAAAATTGGAAAAAGCCTTGCGGCATAGTGCCGCCAGGCCGGATTGCTGACAAAATCGGCCGACTCCTTCAGTTCGCGCCGACGACTGCCCCTCACCCTAACCCTCTCCCCGTAAACGGGGCGAGGGGACGTGCCCTACGAGAAGGAGCGAGGAACGGAGAGGTTGCGGCGATCCCCCTTCGCCGCGCGAGCGGGGAGAAGGTGCCGGCAGGCAGATACAAGGGGCCGCTGTCGGCGATCTCCCGGACGAAGATGACGACGCGCCTCAGATCGCCTTGCTGCCCTGCTTGTTGCGTTCGAGCAGCGCCTTCACCGTCGCGTCGGTCACCTTGCCGTCCGGCTCCTGGCCGACGGACTTCTGGAAGTTTTTGATCGCGGTCACGGTCTTCGCACCCATTTCGCCGTCCGGAACTCCGGCGTCGAAGCCGTTATTGTTGAGGATCGCCTGGATGTTGCGGACTGCCTTCTTCATGTCGACGGTCGCCGTCTTCGCGCCAGTGCCGGCCCATTCGTCGGGAATGTCGATGGCGTTCGTACGGTGGTCGACCGGCTCCGGCTTCCAGAGATCGGCCTTGGCGCGCGCCCGTTCGAGCTGGTCGGGCTTCATGGCTTTGGCCACTTCGTCGCGCTTCTGCGCCGCATCCTTGTCGCCGGCCTTGGCGGCGATCGCAAACCATTTGTACGACTCTTCGAGATCAGCCGGAACCCCGTTGCCCCTAGCGCAGAGGATCGCCAGGTTGAACTGGCTGTCGGTGATGCCGAGGTTCGCTGCCTTGGTGAACCACGAGGCGGCCGTGGCATAATCCTGCTGGCCCAGCGCGCCGGAGGCGTAGAGAACAGCAAGATTGTGCATGGCGCTGGCATTGCCCTGGTTTGCCGCCTGCTCGTAAAAACCCTTCGCCTTGGCGATGTCGCGTTCGACGCCGTTGCCCTTCTCGTACATGCTGCCGAGCCGGTATTGCGCAGGCGCAAAGCCCTTGTCGGCCGCAAGCTGGTACCAGTTCGCCGCCTGCTTCTGATCGGCTGTCATGCCGTTGCGGCCGTCGGAATAACGCGCGCCGATCTCGAACAGCGCCAGCGCATCGCCGCCGCTCGCCGCATCGGCAAGCGATTTCGGCTGGACGGTGTCGGGAATGGTAATAGTCGCCTGCGGCGCGGGTGCGGGAACGAAGCCCGATGTCTCCTGTGCCGCGCCGGACGGACCGGGAGCGGCAAGCGTCGCTGCCCCTTCGCCGTCAAGCGGCGTCATATCGGTCAGATGGTCGCCGCCGACCGGCGGGGTTGCTTGCGGCTGCGGCTGTTCGGCGGCGGGCGGTACAGTTGCTGCCGGAGCGGTCGTTTCGAGAGCGGCGGCATCCGGCTGGGCAGGTGTCGCTTCGGGCAAGGCCGGCGCCGGGTTTTCCGCAGCACCCGTCAGCGCCGAGACTTCCGCTGGCGGCTGCGGCGCGCGCTCGCCGCTCGTCAGCGTTCGGGCAAGCGGAAAGGCCATGATAGCGAGCAGCACGGCGCCGACCGCCAGCAAGATCGGCCGCCGGTAGCGCGAAAAGGCACTGGTCTTGCCCGTTTTGTCAGAAGCCTTGCCGGCTTTGTCGGCAGTCGCGCCCTTCTTCTCGGCCTTGACGGCCGCCTGCTTCGGATTGGCGTCCACTTCCATCGCGGCCGCCTGCGCCGCCCGGCGCGCAGCAGCAATATAATCGGCGCGATCGGTTTCGCCGGCAGGTTTGCCGCGCGCCGCGCTCTGGCTGGCGCGAACCCGTTCAAGGATCTTCTTCACGTCAGGTGCGCCCGAGCCCGGCTCGAGCAGTTCGTTTGCCGCATCCGTCGGCACCACGTCGGTGGGATCGATCGACGGCGCGGGATCGATCATCGGACGTTCGGTCGCCCGGCTCTCGGCTTTCGTGCCGGGCAGCAGCCGCTTGCCGAGACTGGCGAGCAGGCTGGCCTTTGCCGGCGCCTGCGCCGCTGTCGCAGCCTCCGTCGTTCTCGTCGCAGCTTCGATGGCGATCACGCTCGTTCCGCTCATGGCGGCGGCTTGAGCCGGGGCGGCAGCCTCGGCTGCGATCTCGGCCGTGCGGATAACGGGAGAAGCCTTCGCTGTCTGGGCAGCGGCCGGCATCCTGTTCATCTCGGCTTCGGCCACCATCAGCGCATAGGGATCGACATCGAAATCGACGTCGGCGACCGGCATCTGGACGAGCGGCCGGCCGCGATCTTCCATGCCGTCGAGGCGGTCGGCGATATGCACCAGCGTCTCGTGCAGCGCCTGAAAAGTCTTGTGCGTGCGTTCCTCGCTGTCGCGGCTGAGATCCTCGAGGTGGCGCAGATCCTCGGCCAGCGCCGTCAGCGCCGACATGTCGGCGGCGGGCATGACACCCTGCGGGCCGCCATGACGCGAATAGGCTTCGACGACAGCCTCTGCCGCCTGGCGTGCGGCCTCGATGATATATTCGTCGCTTGTCGCCATATAGTCTTCGATCGCGCCCATGCGCCGGTCGAATTCCGGGGGTATCGCAGCGCTCTCGCGCGGCGCGCTCATCAGCGCCGAAAGATTGGCGATCTGGTCTTCAAGGTTCTTCAGCGCGCGCGGATCGGTCGGCGCTGCCGATGTGCTTTCCTCCAGGCGGGCGGCAATGTCGCTCAGCCGTCCTTCGAGACGCAGGAAGGCGCTGTCGTCGGCTACAGCGGCGGGTGCCGGCGCCTGCTGCTGATAGGCCATCTCGTCGATGCGCCGGGCGAGATGGTCGAGCCGCTGCGCCAGCACGTCGTTGACGGCGCCGTTCTCAAGCGCGTCGATCTTGCGGGAAATGTCGGAAAGCGTGCCGGTGAGGTCGGGCTGCGGTGCGGTCTCCTGCGTGCGCTCCAGCAGATAGGAAAGATGTTCCAGCCGTTCGTCGAGCCGCGACGTCGCTTCCGCCTTCGTCATCTCCTCGACGCGTCCCGTCAGCGCCTCAAGCCGCATCGCCAGCTCATCGGCCGGGTTCACGCGGCTGGCCGCATCATGGCTCATCAGTTCGATCTGATCGGCCAGCGCCTCCAGCCGGTTTTCCAGCCGCTGCATCAGGCCCGGATCATTCGTGGTGGCTGTGCGCCCGCTTGCCGCGATCGCCCGGCTGATCTCGTCGAGCCGCATGTCCATGGCGGCGAACTGTTCGGACATTACCCGGTCGTGCGGCTGGATCATGTTGCCGAAATGCTCCATCGCCGTGGCGATCGAGATGAGCTTGTCTTCCAGCGCCCGAACCGCGGGGCTTTCGCCCATGCCGCCGATATGGCGCTTGATGTCGTCGAGCCGATAGGCAAGCGAAACGAGCTCTTCCTGCAGCCCTTCGGTATCGAGCGCCGCAAGCCGGTTTTCGAAACCGTCCCAGCGGTTTTCCATATGGCGCAGCGAATCCTCGCGCGCCAGCCCGTCCATCAGCGAGCGCAGCTCTTCAAAATCCTCGCGAAGGCCTGTGGCCTCCGGCGCGGCGGAGCGGCCGGTCAGCTGCGTGATGCTCTGGGCAAGGCGGCCCATGTCGGCGCGCATGTCGTCGGCGAAACGGCCGTCGCCAGCATTTGTCTTGATCTCACGCAGCTCGGCGCGCAGCGCGTTCATCTCACGGGTGACGCCCTCGGAAATGTCGCGCTTCAGGTCCTGCCGCAGGTTGACGAGGGCCTGGGCAATCTCCGTCATCGTATCGTCGCCGGCGCGCAAGGCCGGCGCCGGCGCTGGAGCGGCGGCGCGCGGCACAGGTTCGCGAAGCTGCGGGGCCTGTTGGCGTGCGTAGGGCCGTTCGCGGCTGGCTTCGAGCGCGCGCTGGCGTTGACGGATTTCGGCGAGCGGATCGGGCCGCGGCTCGGGTGGGGCCTTTGCGGGCCGGGGAGCATGGGAGCCGGCATAAGGATCGCGCTCGGCCGGTGCCGTGCGTGGCCGCTGTTCGCGCCCGCTGCCCATCAGCCCTTCGATGCGCGCCTCCAGCCCTTCGATCGTGCGGTTCAACGCATCGAGCGAGGTCCTGTCGGACTGTCGGGAAGGATTTGATCGCGATCCGTTCATGTTCTTGCTCGCTTCGACTGCTCGACCCCTCGTCAGAGCTCGATCTTTGGCTTTTCCGTCTACTGCCCGCCTCTTTACGCGGACCAGAGCGCACCATTCATAAGACGATAGTCAATTAGACTTTCCTCAAGCTGAACGATGTAGCGGCATCCTAAGGGAACGCGAGACGGGGGAAAGGAATGCGGATCGCTACTGCTCAATCCGCACCTTTCACGAAACGTGGTAAACAAGCCGTTAATGCCGATGGGAATTTTTTAACGTTTGTGTTCAAAACGCCGTTCTTGGCGGCAATTGCCCCCGAACGCGTCACATCGAATGGCCACGCGCGCGCTCAGGCGGGCCGGGGATATTGCAGTTCGATTTTCACGCCTTCGGGTCCGTAGACGAAGACCTGACCGAGTTCTGTGTCGGGAATATCGTAATATTCGTAGCGATAGCCGCCCGCCTTGATGCGTTCCAGCGCCGGCCCGAATTCGTAGAGGCTGAAGGCGACATGGTTGAAGATGCCGGGCGGAAAATCGGTGCTGCGCGATGTCAGGCTGAGATGGATGACCGGGCGTTCGTCCAGATAGAGCCAGTGGCCGGGCGAGGCAAAGGGTGGCCGATAGCCCTCGCTAACGCCGAGCACGGTCTCCAGGAAGCCGATCATCCCGGGCGCATCGCGGGTCTCGATGGTGACATGGTCCAGACGTGGCATCGGTATCCTCCCAGCTAGAGCATGATGCCGAAAAGTGTGAGCGGTTTTCGGACGACATCATGCTCTAACTCTTTAATTGAGAACAGGATTCAGATGTTAGGCCGAACAGGCCTAAAATCATCCTGTTCTAGCCTTGACGGCAAAGCCTAACCTGTCTGAGAGTGTCGCGAAAGTTGCTTCCCCTGCGGCGGCAGGCCGCGGCCAGGGCGGGAGACTTAGAAGCTCTCCGTCCAGGGCCGGACTTCCACCTCCAGCGACCATGCGCTGCGGTGCTGGCGAAGCACGTCGATATAGGTCTGGGCGATCGCATCCGGCGAGAGCGTGCCATCCGGCTTCTCCACCCGGTCCGGCCGGGTCTGCGACCGCACCGCGCCGTCGATGACGAAATGGGCGACATGGATGCCCATCGGCCCGAGTTCGCGGGCAGCACTCTGGGCAAGGCCGCGCAGCGCGAACTTGCCCATCGCAAAGGGTGCCGATTGCGCAAAGCCCTTCACGCTTGCCGACGCGCCGGTGATGAGGATTGCGCCGCGGCCGCGCGGGATCATCCGCCGCGCCGCCTGCTGCACCACCAGGAAACCGCCGAAAGCGGTGGTCGCAATCGCCTTCTCGACATCGGCGGGATCGAGTTCGGCGAGCGGGCCGCGCTGACGGGCGCTTGCATTGAAGATCACCACGTCAGGCCCGCCGATCGAAGCGGCAGCCGTTTCGAAGAGTGCTGCGGCGCTCGCAGGTTGCGAGACATCTGTTGTAAAGGCGGTGGCGCCGGTCTCCTCGATCAACCCTTGCAGTTTCTCGATATTGCGGGCGGCAAGCCCGACCTTGGCTCCCTGCGCCGACAGTTGCCGGGCAAGCGATGCGCTGATGCCGGATCCCGCACCGACGATAAGCGCGCTCTCATAGGGAAAGTCGGTCATGATGTCTTCCTCGATGGATCGTCCGAAAAACTTAGGAAGTCCGAACGGTCGGCGCCACCACCCGACCGGAGTTTCAGTGCGCTGAATCGATCGAATAGGCGCTGATGCGCGAGAGATGGATGAAGGAAAGGCCCGTTTCCTTCGCCCAGTCATTGAAGGCCTGCTGGATCAGCTGCTGGTCCTTCTTGGTTGTGCCGGAGGAGGAGAGCGGTACGCCGGCCGATCGGAGGCAGGCGAGCACGTCGATCGTGGCGATGAAGCTGTCGCGGCCGATGCCGCGCAGGAAATATTGTCCGGACATGCCGCCGAGCCGGTTGCCGCGTTTGCTCAGCAGGTCGAGAAGGCCGATCTGGTTATCCTCAGGCCAGTCGGCGAAGAAGACGCCGGCGCTGCCATATTCTTTTGCCAATTCCCTGATGAAGGCGGCATTGGCCCGAATCGACATGATCTTGGCGCCGTTGCGGATGATCCGCTCATCCGAGGTGAGGGCGTGCCAATAGTCGTCGGGCGCGATATTCAGCATCGCCGGATCAAAACCGGAAAACGCTGCCTCGAAACCTGGCCACTTGCTGTCGATCACCTTCTGGACGAAACCGCTGTAGAAGATGCGCCTGGTCATGTCCGCCAGGATGCGATCGTCGGGCATGGCGCGCAGCCGCTCGTGATCCGGTCGGTGATTCTCCAGCAAGGCCTGCAACGCGGCCGCTCCGCCCTTTCGTTCCTCCGCACGCTGCCTTATCGCTTCGAAACTGATCATGCGGCCCTCCTCAAACATTGCCCCGATTGCCGCTTGAACGACGCTTCCGTTTATACGCCGTTCTGCGATGGACAAGGAAGATGAGATGGCGTCTCTTGCCTGCCATGCGTGACGCGTCACGCGTCATACTTTCATCGCCCAACGGATTCGCGCGTTCGAATTTTTTCATGAAAAGGCGGCCAAGGTGCAAAATTTGACGTTTACGCAAACGTCAACATTTTGTAAGACAGTGCCCGAGGCTGGAGCAATCCGGTCAGTCGATGGGAGGAATTTGAGAGATGCCAGTCTACAAGGCCCCGGTGAACGATACGCTCTTCGTCCTGAACGACGTGCTGGGCCTCGAACGCTACAACAATCTGCCGGGTTTTGCCGACGCGACTCCCGATATGATCGAAGCGATCCTCGGCGAGGCCGGAAGGGTTGCCGAGGAAGCTCTCTTTCCGCTGAACTATTCCGGCGATCAGGAAGGTTGCACGCGCCACGACGATGCCAGCGTCTCGACGCCGAAGGGTTTCAAGGAAGCCTATAAAGCCTATCGCGAAGGCGGCTGGATCGGCCTTGCGGTGCCGGAGGAATTCGGCGGCCAGGGGCTTCCCTATACGCTGCATACCGCCGTCGGCGAATATACGTCGGCCGCCAACATGTCGCTGATGATGTATCCGGGCCTGACGCAAGGCGCGATCGCGGCACTCCTCGTCCACGGTTCCGACGAGCAGAAGGCCACCTATCTGCCGAAGATGGTGGACGGCACGTGGTCCGGCACCATGAACCTGACCGAGCCGCATTGCGGCACCGATCTCGGCATGCTGCGCACCAAGGCGGTGCCGCAGGCTGACGGCAGCTACAAAATATCAGGCCAGAAGATCTTCATCTCCGCCGGCGAGCACGACCTGACCGACAATATCATCCATCTGGTGCTGGCCCGCATTGAGGGTGCGCCCGAGGGCACCAAGGGCATCTCGCTCTTCATCGTTCCGAAATTTCTCGTCGGCAAGGACGGCGCGCCGGGCGCCCGCAACGCTGTCTCCTGCGGTGCCATCGAGCACAAGATGGGCATTCACGCCAACGCCACCTGCGTGATGAATTACGACGAGGCGACCGGCTTCCTGATCGGCGCCGAAAACCGCGGCCTCAACGCCATGTTCGTGATGATGAACGAAGCCCGTTTGATGGTCGGCCTGCAGGGCATCGCCATTTCCGAGATCGCCTATCAGAACGCCGCCAGCTATGCCCGCGACCGCATCCAGGGCCGTTCGCTGTCCGGCCCCAAGGCGCCGGAGAAGAAGGCCGATCCGATCATCGTCCATCCGGATATTCGCCGCACGCTGATGACCATCCGCGCCTTCAACGAGGCCGGCCGCGCCTTCCTGCTCTGGACCGCGCTCAAGTCCGATATCGCCCACCGCGCCAGCGACGAGAAGGAGCGCCAGACGGCCGACGATATTCTCGGCCTCGTCACCCCGATCCTCAAGGGTGTGATGACCGACAAGGGCTTCGATCATGCCGTCATGGCCCAGCAGGTCTTCGGCGGCCACGGCTATATCGAAGAGCACGGCATGAGCCAGTATGTGCGCGATGCCCGCATCGCCATGATCTATGAAGGCGCCAACGGCATCCAGGCGCTCGATCTCGTCGGCCGCAAGCTGGCGCTGAACGGCGGCCGCGCCGCCATGGCCCTCTTCAAGGAGATCGGCGATTTCTGCGAGGAGAACCGCGAGAACGAAAAGCTCTCCTTCTTCACCAAGCATCTGAAGAAGGGCTTGAACGACGTCCAGGGCGCGACCATGTGGTTCATGCAGAATGCCATGGCCAAGCCCGACAATGCCGGGGCCGGCTCGACCGATTATATGCACCTCTTCGGCCTCGTCATTCTCGGCTATATGTGGGCGAAGATGGCCAAAGCCGCCGAGGATGGGCTTGCATCCGGCGATGCCGCCCGCGAGGATTACCTGAAGAACAAGCTGGTCACCGCCCGCTTCTTCATGGAACGCCTGATGCCGGAAACCGCACTTCGCAAGGCCCGCATCGAAGTCGGCGCCGACACGATGATGGAACTGGCCGCCGAAGCGTTTTGAGCCGGTTCTCCCTCCCCCTTGTGGGGAGGGCTGGGGAGGGGTCTTATCTCCTCCTTCCAAGATTTGAGGCAAGATAGATTGCCGTCAGGGAGATGAGACGATGACCGAGGTTTTCATTTACGACCACGTGCGTACGCCGCGCGGCCGCGGCAAGAAGGACGGTGCCCTGCATGAGGTGCCTTCCGTCCGCCTCGCGGCAAAGACCCTGGAGGCGATCCGCGACCGCAACGGGCTGGACACGAGCACGGTCGACGACATCATCATGGGCTGCGTCGATCCGGTCATGGATGCCGGCGCCGTCATCCCCAAGGCCGCCGCCTTCGAAGCCGGTTACTCCACGAAGGCGCCCGGCATGCAGATCTCCCGCTTCTGCGCCTCCGGCCTCGATGCCGTCAATTTCGGAGCCGGCAAGATCGCCCAAGGCGCCGACGACATCGTCATTGCGGGCGGCGTCGAAAGCATGTCGCGCGTCGGCCTCGGCATGTCCGGCGGCGCCTGGTTCATGGATCCGTCGGTAAATTTCCCGGCTTATTTCATGCCGCAGGGTGTCTCGGCCGATCTGATCGCCACAAAATACGGCTTCAGCAGAACCGATGTCGACGCTTATGCGGTCGAGAGCCAGAAGCGTGCCGCCCAAGCCTGGGAAAAGGGCTGGTTCGACAAGTCGGTCATCCCGGTCAAAGACCAGAACGGCCTGACGATCCTGGCAAAGGATGAACACATGCGTCCCGGCACCGACATGCAGGCGCTCGCCTCCCTCAATCCGTCCTTCCAGATGCCCGGCGAGATGGGCGGCTTCGAGGCCGTCGGCATCCAGGCCCATCCTGAGATCGAGCGCATCAACTATGTCCACCATGCCGGCAACTCCTCCGGCATCGTCGATGGCGCCAGTGCCGTCTTGCTCGGCTCCAAGGCCGGCGGTCAGAGCATGGGCAAAAAGCCGCGCGCTCGCATCAAGGCCTTCGCCAATATCGGCTCCGATCCGGCCCTGATGCTGACCGGACCCGTAGATGTCACCGAGAAGCTGTTGAAACGATCGGGCATGAACCTTGCCGACATCGACCTCTTCGAACTCAACGAGGCCTTTGCTGCCGTGGTGCTGCGCTACATGCAGGCATTCGACATCGACCACGACAGGATCAACGTCAATGGCGGCGCTATCGCCATGGGCCATCCGCTCGGCGCCACCGGCGCGATGATCCTCGGCACGGTGCTGGACGAACTTGAACGCCGCGATCTCAACACCGCTCTGGTGACGCTCTGCATCGGCGCCGGCATGGGCACCGCAACGGTTATCGAGAGGGTCTGACGGGACCGAAATCCTCCCACTTGTGGGGAGGGTCGAGCAAAGCGAGGGGAGGGGTCTTCTCGCCAAGGAAACCCCCTCCCCACAAGGGGGAGGGGCTTCACCGCCAGAGAATTCAGGGAGAGGAATTCCCAAGATGAGCACTTACACGAATTTCACGCTCGAAACCGATGCCGACGGCATCGCTCTCGTCACCTGGGACATGCCCGGGAAATCGATGAACGTCTTCACCGCCGAGGTGATGGCCGAACTCGACGCCATCATCGACGCCACGACCGCCGATGCCGCCATCAAGGGTGTCGTCGTCACCTCGGGCAAATCCTCCTTCTCCGGCGGCGCCGATCTGTCGATGATCAAGTCGATGTTCAGCTCCTATCAGGAGGAGAAGGAAAAGAGCCCGCAAACGGCCGTGCAGACCCTTTTCGGTCTGGTCGGTCGTATGAGCGGCCTGTTCCGCAAGCTCGAAACCTCGGGCAAGCCCTGGGTTTCCGCCATCAACGGCACCTGCATGGGCGGCGCTTTCGAATTGTCGCTCGCCTGCCACGGCCGCGTCGCCTCCAATGCCAAGAGCGTCAAGATCGCGCTGCCCGAAGTGAAGGTCGGTATCTTCCCCGGCGCCGGCGGCACGCAGCGTGTGCCGCGGCTGGCGAACGCCCAGGATGCGCTGCAGATGATGACCACCGGCCAGTCGCTGACCGGCTCCCGCGCCAAGGCGATGAACCTCGTGCATCAGGTGGTCGAGCCGGATCAGCTGATCCCTGCTGCCAAGCAGATGATCAAGGATGGCCTGAAGCCGATCGCTCCATGGGACGAGAAGGGCTTTAAGGCGCCGGGCGGCGGCATCTGGACGCCGGCTTCCGCCCAGCTCTGGCCGGCAGCTCCGGCGATCCTGCGCCGGGAAACATCGGGCAATTATCCTGCAGCGCTTGCCATCCTGAAATGCGTCTACGAAGGCCTGCAGGTGCCGTTCGACACCGGCCTGAAGATCGAGCAGCGTTACTTCACCGAGGTGCTGCAGACCCGCGAAGCCTTCTCGATGATCCGTTCGCTGTTCATCTCCATGCAGGAGCTCGGCAAGGGCGCCCGCCGCCCGGTAGGTCACGCGAAGACCGAGCTGAAACATGTCGGCGTCGTCGGCGCCGGCTTCATGGGCGCCTCGATCGCTTATGTCACCGCCGCCGCCGGCATTCCGGTGACGCTGATCGACCGCGATATCGAAGCGGCGATGAAGGGCAAGACCGTCTCGGAAGGCCTGGTCAAGGATTCTATCGGTAAGGGACGTCTTACCCAGGACGAGGCGGCTGCACTGCTCTCCCGCATCACGCCCTCGGCAGGCTATGCCGACCTCGGCAATGCCGATCTCGTCATCGAGGCGGTGTTCGAGGATCGCGAGGTGAAGAAAGCGGTCATCGAGGCGGTCGAAGCGGTGTTGCCGGAAGGCGCGATCTTCGCCTCCAATACCTCGACCTTGCCGATATCAGGTCTCGCCAGGAATTCGAAACGCCCGGCCGATTTCATCGGCATCCACTTCTTCTCGCCTGTCGAGAAGATGATGCTGACCGAGGTCATCCTCGGAAGCGACACCGGCGACAGGGCGCTGGCCGTTGCTCTTGATTATGTCGCGGCCATCAGGAAGACGCCGATCGTCGTCAATGACACCCGCGGCTTCTTCGTCAATCGCTGCGTGCTGCGTTACATGTCGGAAAGCTACGACATGCTGATCGAGGGCGTGCCGCCTGTGATGATCGAGAATGCCGCCAAGATGGCCGGCATGCCTGTGGGACCGCTGGCGCTCAACGACGAGGTCGCCATCGACCTCTCGCTGAAGATCCTCAAGGCGACGGTTGCCGATCTCGGCGAAAAGGCCATCGACCCCAGGCATATGGAACTCATCTCCCGCATGGTGGAAAAGGAGGGCCGTTTCGGCCGCAAGAATTCCAAGGGCTTCTACGACTATCCGCCGAAGCCGGCGAAGAAGTCCCTCTGGCCCGACCTCAAGACCTTCTACCCGCAGAAGCAGGCGGATGAGGTCGACGTCAACGTCCTCAAACAACGATTCCTCGTCACCATCGCGCTGGAAGCCGCTCGCACGGTCGAGGAAGGCATCGTCACCGATCCGCGCGAAGCGGATGTCGGTTCGATCCTGGGCTTTGGCTTCGCGCCCTATACCGGCGGGGCGCTGAGCTATATCGATGGGATGGGCGCAAAGGCTTTCGTAGAATTGGCGGAAAAGTTAGCTGATGCCTACGGAAGCCACTTCAAGCCGACGCCGCTGCTGAAGGACATGGCCGCCAAGGGCGAGACGTTCTACGGCCGGTTCGACCCCTATGCGAAGGTGGGGAAGGCGGCTTAGGTCTCTGTATCGTGCCGCAACGCCCCCCTCTGCCCTGCCGGGCCCGGGGGGGGCGGCCACGGCACGACATTCAAGAATTATTCGACTTCACCTCGCCAGCTGAATTCGCCTTTCCCTCGCTGCGGCCTTGTCACCGACACAATTTCCGATTACATGTGCGCGCATCGATCTTGCTAGATGAACTTTGAAACGGCCTCGTGTCGTTCCTGGCGAACTTCCTCCAAAATCGGTTTTCATCGCCGCTTGGCATTTATCCGAGCTGCAATCTTTAATGAACGATTCGAAAAGGATATCGTCATGAGCACAGGTACCGTAAAGTGGTTCAACGCAACCAAGGGCTTCGGCTTCATTCAGCCGGATGACGGCGCAGCCGACGTTTTCGTCCACATCTCCGCCGTTGAACGCGCTGGCATGCGCGATCTCAAGGATGGCCAGAAGCTGTCTTACGAGCTCGTCCGCGACAACAAGTCCGGCAAGATGTCGGCAGACCGCCTCCAGGCGGCCTGAGCCTTCAAGGCTCCAAATATCATCTCCGGATCGTGACCACGGATGTACTGGCACGGTTCGTTGAGATAGCAGGGAAGGTCGGGTTCACCCGGCCTTTTTTTGTATCTGGTTGGCTGATGTTGTGCCCTTTCCCGAGAAATGCGTCCGCGACACCCCCCTCTGCCCTGCCGGGCATCTCCCCCACAAGGAGGGAGATTGGATGGGTGCGATGGCTTCCCCAAACAACTGGCCGTCACGTGAATCGTAAATTGAGGGCGAGGCATGGCTTCTTGCCGATCTCCCCACCTGTGGGGGAGATGCCCGGCAGGGCAGAGGGGCGCGGCCACGGCACGACTTTAAAGAATCTTTCGCTTCGCCAAGCTGAACACGTCACCGGCGACAACAAGCCTCGCAAGACAGGTAACGCGCTCAGCCTCCTGCCGTCTCGCCAGCCTCCAGCATCTCCATGACCCGCGCCATCACCGACCGTGCCGCATCGAGTTCCGCTGACGTAAACGCCGTGCCGAGCTCATCGGCCCAACCGGCTTGCGCGGTCTCAATGACACCGAGCCGCGCCGCCCCTTCTTCCGTCAGCCGCACCAGCTTGGCGCGCTGGTGCTGCGGGTTGTCGGCATAGGCGATCAGCCCTTCGCTCTCCAGCACGTCGGCGAGCCGCTGCACGCCCTGGCGGGCGACGCCGAGCGCGCGGGCGATCTGCGCCACCGACATGCCGCCGCGTCGCGCCGCCGCCAGCACCTGCCAGCGCGCGCTCGTCTGTCCTGCCGGCTTTGCCAGCCGGTCGCCGGCCGCCGTCAGATGGCCGGCGAGGCGAAGGGCGGTGATGGCGAAAGCGGAAAAAGCGTCCCCCTCCATCGTTCGCTCCGGTCGTTTTTGTTTGACAACATGTTGTCGATTCTGTATCTCATCCATAATGACAACATATTGTCATATGCGGAAACTGAAGGCAACGCCGAAGGAGGAGAGCACCGTGAAGAAAACCTATAAGGGAAGCTGCCATTGCGGCAAAGTGCACTACGAGGTGGACATAGACCTCGAGGAGGGCACCGGCCGCTGCAATTGTTCGATCTGCGCCAAGCGCCGCTATTGGGGCGCCAACGTCAAGCCGGAGGATTTTCGACTGATGTGCGACCAGGCGGAAACGTCCGACTATCAATTCAATACCATGAGCGGTCATCATCGCTTCTGTTGCACCTGCGGTGTGCCGGCCTATGGCGACGGTTATGTCGAAGCGATCGGCGGCGCCTATGTCTCGATCAACATCGCCTGCCTCGATGATATCAGCCCCGAGGAACTGGCAGCACTGCCTATCCGTTATGCCGACGGCAGGCACGATGCCTGGTGGAACGAACCGGCAGTGACGAGTTATCTCTGACGCAATTCCAAAAGTGCGCAGCGGTTCTATCGCTGATGTCGGAACGTCGTCCTCCCTTCGTCCTCTGTCCATAACGGTGAAGGAGAACGATCGTGAAAGACGAAGCGAACGCCAAGATCGAGGAAGAGGCGATCATCGCCATGCTGATGATGCGCGCCAAGGCGCTGGGCGAAAAAAACGCCAAGGATGCGCTTTCCTACGAGACCGAGGATGAGGTCGAGTTTTCGCTGGCGCCGCCGCTTGTCTACTACGGCAAGGACGAGGCGGGCCTGCAGGCCTGGTTCGATACCTGGGAAGGCCCGATCGGCGGCGATGTGCGCGATGCCAGGCTGACGGTTGGCGAAGATGTCGCTTTCTGGAGCGGCCTGATGCGCATGACCGGGACCAAGACCGACGGCGCTGCGGTCGACCTCTGGTTCCGCCAGACACTCGGCCTCGTCAAGCAGGATGGCCGCTGGCTGGTTGCCCATCAGCACGCCTCGGTGCCCTTCGCCATGGATGGCAGCGGCCGGGCGCTGCTCGACCTTAAGCCGTGAAGACTGTCAGGCAGCACTCCCCGCGATCTTCCGTCGGTCGGCGCGAATGCTCATCAGTCCGACGCCCATCAAAAGCAGGATCGCCGTCGCATAGATGTCCGTCGTCAGTGCGTAACCGGCCGATTTCGCCAGGAACCCGGCCAGGATCGCCGGCAGGCTGAAGGCGAGGTAGCTCTGGACGTAGAAGGCCGACAGCAGCCCGGCCCGCTCATCCGGTTTGGCGAGCGGCATGATCGTGCCGATCGAACCGAGGAAATTGGTGCCGAAACCGGCGCCGGTGAAAATCGTGCCGATCAGCAGCAGCGGCACATTGGCGAGATGCACGCCGGCAACGACCGTCAGGATACCGAGCGTCTTGGCCGATACGCCGAAAGCGAGATTAGCCGATGCCGTCTTGCTGCGCCTGAGATAGACGGCGATTGCCCCACTCACCATCAGCGCGGTGACGACGGCCCCGCCGGTCAGTGGCGCCCGGCTGCCGGTCGTGGTGGCGACCAAGGACGGGACCAGCGAGAGATAGAAGCCGGCAAGCGTCCAGTTGGCGATGTTGATCGGCGTCACCAGCGAGAGCGGCCGCTTCACCTGCTGGGGAATGGTGACCCGCGGTATCAGCGAGCCGAGCGCGCCCGGCCGCGTGCCACCGGTCTCGTGTGTCAGCCAGATGACCGCTGCCTGCAGCGTGAAGGCGACGAGCAGCAGCGCATAGATCAGATGCATCGGGAAGGGGCCGTATTGGATCAAGGCACTGGTGCCGACCGCGCCCACCGCCATGCCGGAAAGCGGTGCGATCGAGTTGACGATCTGTCCCTTTGCCCGGTCGACATCGACCAGCGCCGCCCCGAGCGAGGCGCCGGCGATTCCCGTTGCCAACCCCTGCACGATCCGTGCTGCGATCAGCCAGCCGGGACCGCTTGCGACGACGAAGAGCGCCATGGCGACGATTTCGAGCACGAGAGCGAAGAAGATCACCGGCTTGCGGCCGAGATGGTCGGAGATTGAGCCGGCGGTCAGCAGCGCCGCCAGCAGCGCGAAGGCGTAGACCGCGAAAATCACCGTGATCAGCACCGGCGAGACGGAGAAGTTTTCCTGATAGATCCGGTAGAGCGGCGTCGGCGCCGCGGAGGCGCCGAAGAAGGTCGCGAGCGTCAGCGCATGAAAGCCGATCGAGGGGCGCGGCGAATTCTCGGTGGATTTGGCTGCGACGAACATATATAAGCTCCTTAAAGCTAAGCCGTTGCGTTAGCTTATGTAGAGCAGGCATTTCGTAAAAGCAAATTCTTTGCGTTAATAGGTCTGTCAAAGATTTTGAACCATCGGCATCAAGGAGAGAAAGTCGGGTTGCCCGCATGACAGTGAAAGAGAATCTCCGTCCGGGCGGCAGAAGCGCCCGGGTTCAGGCATCGGTGCACAAGGCGGTTCGTGAGCTGATGACCGAGATGAGCCGCGCCGAGGTGACGATCCCCCTGATCGCCGGCAAGGCGGGGGTGACGCCATCGACCATCTATCGCCGCTGGGGCGACCTGCAGGAGCTTTTCGCCGATGTCGCCGTCGATCGGCTGCGCCCGGATATGCAGCCGGTCGATGCCGGCAATGGCAAGGCCGATCTCGAAGCCTGGGCCGAGCAATATGCCGAGGAAATGTCCTCCGGCCCGGGCCGCGAGATGATCCGCGACGTGCTGGCGGCGCAGGCGGGCGCAAATGCCTGCAAATGCGCTGAATTTACCCGCCAGCAGATCGGCGTCATCGCCGAGAGGGCAAAGGCCCGCGACGAGGTCTTTCCGGATGTCGATCGCGTCATGGACCAGGTCGTGGCGCCGATCATGTACCGCATCCTGTTCGCTGACGTGCCGGATGCAGCGCGCGTGCGCGATCTGGTCGCCCGTGTCATGGGCGCGACGGACTGAGCGGATCTCTTACTCCGCGGCGGCGCGCTTGAGGCCGGAAATCTGGGTGATATAGGCGCGCAGTGCTGCCGGCCGCACCGGCTTGTGCTGAACGGCGATGCCGTATCGCTCGGCCTCGCTACGAACCTCCGGCGTGCGGTCGGCCGTGATCAGTAAAGCGGGAATATCGGCGTCGAACTGCCGGCGCAGATGCAGGATAGCGGCAATGCCGGTGCCGTCGCCGAGGTGATAATCGGCGATGACGATATCTGGCGGCCCGTCGCGACCGTCGCTTGATATCACGTCGGCGAGACAATCCAGCGCCGCCACCTCGCAGCCCCAACCGCTGATCAACAGCCGCATGCCCTCGAGGATCTTCGGCTCGTTGTCGATGCAGAGGATTTTCAGCCCGCTCAGCGGCTGCCCCGGACGGTCGGCGGGCGTGACTGCCGCTAGCGTCTCGGCTGGGCGCGAGACGTCGAGCGGCATGGTGATTCGGAATTCCGTGCCCCTGCCATGCGTCGAGTGCAGCTCGACCGGATGGTTGAGCACGCGGGCGATGCGGTCGACGATCGAAAGGCCGAGCCCGAGGCCGGAGGCGGTTTTCGCGCCCTCGTCCAGTCGCGCGAATTCCTTGAACACGGTGCGGAATTTCGATGGCGGAATGCCGATGCCTGAATCGATCACCTGGATGATCACCTGGTTGCCGCGCCGCCGCGCGCCGACCAGCACCTTGCCGCTGATCGTGTATTTGATGGCGTTGGAAACGAGGTTCTGCACCAGCCGGCGCAGCAGGTTGGGATCGGAGCGGACGCGTAGCGATGTCGGCATGACCACCAGCTTCAGCTGTTTTTCGCGGGCGATCGGCGCGAAATCGGTCTCGATACGCTTCAGCAGGTCGGAGAGCGCGACGGAGGCAAGCCGCGGTCGCATGGCGCCGGTATCGAGCCTGGAGATATCGAGCACCGCGCCGAGAATGGTCTCGACCGATTCCAGCGCGGAATCGATGTTGCGCACGATCAGGCTGTTGTCGGATTGCGCCATGCGCTCGACCAGCGCCGAGGAATAGAGCCTGGCTGCATTGAGCGGCTGCAGGATATCGTGGCCGGCGGCGGCAAAAAAGCGTGTCTTGCCGATATTCGCCTCGTCGGCAGCGGCGCGTGCCTCGCCGAGTTCGTGGTTGACGCGGGTAAGCTCGGCCGTACGTTCGGCAACGCGCTGCTCCAGAGTCTCATTCGCCTGTTTCAGTGCCTGGTCGGCACTCACGCGCTGGGTGATGTCGGTGAAGGTGGCGACGATGCCCTTGTCGGGCATGGCATTGGAACGCACCTCGATGATCCGCTCGCCGCCGCCGAGCACCAGCGAAAAGGGTTTGTCGAGCGTCAGGAAATGTCGCACCGTCTGGCTGAGATCGCCGGGCGCAATGTCGCCGCGCTGGCTGAGCGTGGTGACGATATCGGACAGGGGAAAACCGACCTGGCCGGCACTTTCCGGCAGATCCAGCAATTGCCGGAAGCGCCGGTTCCAGATCGTCAGCCGGTTGGAACTGTCGAAGACCGCAATGCCCTGGTCCATCTGCGAAAGTGCCGTCTGTAGCATGTCCTGATTATATTGCAGTGCCTCGCTCGCCTGGTCGAGCAGCCAGGCGGTGTCGGAAGAGGCATCCTCGATCTTCTGCAGGATCAATGACAGCACTAGCCGAGCCGAGGACGAGCCGATGGCGCTGCCGAGCAGCTGTTCGCTGAAATGGATGAGCGCCATGTCGGCCGGTTGCTCGTCCTCCAGCTTGCGGCCGGAGCTCTGTTCGTAGGTCGTCAGTGAGCGCTGCATGCGCTCTTCGCCGAGATAGCGCGAGATCGCCGCCTTGAGATCGCCGACGCTGATGCGGGTCTTCCAGCCGCGCGTGGCAAATTGCGAGCGCGAATGCCGCTTGACGAAGATGCCGGCCTGGATGCGTTCCAGCGGTCTGGCGTTGCGGGTGAGCGAGCCGACAATAAAGAAGGCGGTGTTGACGAGCAGGCTCATCGCTGTCGTATTGACCAGCGGATCGGCGTCGGCTGCGGTGAACAATGTCGTGCCGGGGAAGATGAAGCCGAGCACGGCGCTCGCCACATAGGAGTAATCCGGGCCGCCGAGCGAGGGCAGGAACAGCAGGTAGATCCAGATGACGAAACCCGAGGTCAGCCCGAGGATCGCGCCGCGCGCGTTCGCCCGCCGCCAGATCAGCCCACCGAATAGCGCCGGGGCGATTTGCGCGATCGCGGCAAAGGAAAGAAGGCCGATCGAGGCAAGGCCGGCAGTGCTGTCGGTCGAACGGTAATAGGCGTAGCCGAACAGCAACACAGCGAAAATGGCGCTGCGGCGGATGTTAAGCAGTGTCTTGGCGAAATTGTCGCGCTGGCTGGCGCGGCCGGCGAGTTTGCGCCTGAGGAAGATCGGCATGATGATGTCGTTCGACACCATGATCGACAGCGCGACGGAATCGACGATGACCATCGCCGTTGCCGCGGAGAAACCGCCGATGAAGATGATCAGTGAAATCAGAGGCATCTGGCCGGCAAGCGGCAGCGACAGCATGTAGAAATCGGCATTGCCGCTGCCGCCGAAGGTCAGCAGCCCGCCGATCGCCACCGGCAGCACGAAGAGATTGATCGATATGAGATAGGTGGGAAACAGGAAGCCCGCGAGTTTCAGCTGTTTCGGAGTTCGGTTTTCGACGACCGTCACGTGGAATTGCCGCGGCAGCAGGATGATCGCAAAGGCCGACAATAGGATCAGGGTGATCCAGCGGCTGATCGGCGTATGGTAGCTGAGCGCCGACATCACCAACTCATTGTCGACGGTCTTGCGCCAGAGATCGCTCGGGCCATCGAAGAGAAACCAGATGACGCAGACGCCGGCCGTCAGGAAGGCGACGAGCTTGACTACCGATTCCATCGAGACGGCGAGGATCAGGCCATCCTGATGCTCCGTCGCATCCGTATGCCGCGTGCCGAACATGATGGCGAAGCAGGCAAGCACCAGCGTTGCGACGAGCGGCAGGTCGAGGAAATAGAGATTGCCGCTGCCGATGCCGTAATCGGACGGATTGACCATGGCGCTGACGGTGCTGGAGATCGCCTTGAGCTGCAGCGCAATATAAGGAATGGCGCCGATCAGCGAGATCAATGCGACGATCGTTGCGACCGTCGAGTTCTTGCCGTAGCGGGCGGCGACGAAGTCGGCAACCGATGTGAGCTTCTCCGCCTTGGCGAGCTCGATGATGCGGCGAAGCAGCGGCATGCCGAGCGTGAAGACCAGGATGGGGCCGATATAGATGCCGGCAAATTCCAGACCCCGCTGCGCCGCAAGCCCGACGCTGCCGAAGTAGGTCCAGGAGGTGCAGTAGATCGCAAGGCTCAGCGCGTAGACCACCGGCCATCCGCCTTCCAGCCTGCCCGGGCCGCCTTGCCGCGTGCCCTGGCCGCGGTTCTTGCGGTCGCCATAGCTTGCCACGGCGAAAAGCAGGAGCAGATAGCCGAAGGCAGACGCGAATATGACCCAGCCTGGAAGCATTGACCCTCCGCCGGCGGAAAACCCGCCGGGACCTCCGCAACGTGGCTCAGCTTAAGTTATTTCAGACGCTTTGGAAATTCCTGGCCGTCTAGGCCTTAAGTCAAAGACGGGTGAGGTTCAGGCGGAGAATTGCGATTGACGATTGATTAATTGCAATGAAGATGTAGCTAATAAAAACAACTGTATCGAAGGGAGACGGACTCCGATGCTCAATGAGTTCAAGGCCTTTATCGCCCGCGGCAATGTCATGGATCTTGCAGTCGGCGTCATCATCGGCGGCGCCTTCGGTGGCATCGTCAAATCTTTGGTGGATGACCTCATCATGCCGATCGTCGGCGCCATTTTCGGCGGCTTCGATTTTTCGAATTACTTCCTCCCGCTCTCGTCGGCCGTCAACGCACCGACGCTTGCCGCCGCCCGCGCTCAGGGAGCGGTCTTTGCCTATGGCAGTTTCCTCACCGTGCTCATCAACTTCCTCATTCTCGCCTGGATCATCTTCCTGATGGTCAAGGGCGTGAACACCATGCGTGCGCAGGTCGAGCGCCAGGAAAAGGCCGCACCGGAAGAGATGCCACCACCGCCGGCAGACGTTCAACTGCTGACGGAAATCCGCGATCTTCTCGCCAAGCGCCCGACGGCTTGATCCGGGGTGGAGCCCGTCCGCTCCGAGCGGCGCTCAATCATCACGAAAATCGATAAGCCATCACTTGTTATCATGGAATTTGCCGGTGCAAATCCGCTATGAAGGCGGAAACCGGAGATGTGCATGTCGATCGTCAGCAGCCTCAGCCCGCGCGCCCTGGCGGCGCCCGAAAGCGGGATCGTCGAAGTCGTCAATTACGCCCGTGGCCGCGAGGGTCTGCTGCCGCTCTGGGTAGGCGAGGGCGATCTTCCGACGCCCGATTTCATCAGCCGCGCGGCAATGGAGGCGCTTGCATCAGGCGAGACCTTCTACACCTGGCAGCGCGGTATTCCGGAGCTTCGCCAGGCGCTTTCGGATTATTACAGCAGACATTTCGGAATCCGGCTTCCAGTCGAACATTTCTACGTCACCGGTTCCGGCATGCAGGCGATCCAGATCGCCGTGCAGGCGCTGACCTCGCCGGGTGACGAACTGGTTTACCTCTCACCTTCCTGGCCGAACATCGCCGCCGCTCTCGAAATATCCGGTGCGTGCTCCGTTGGTGTCGAGCTGCAGTTCGAAGGCGGTAAATGGGCGGTCGATCTGAACCGTATCGAAACCGCGATCACCCCGAAGACAAAGGGCATCTTCATCAACACACCGTCGAACCCGACGGGCTGGACGGCAACGAAGCAGGACCTCGGCGATATCCTGGCGCTTGCCCGCAGGCACGACCTCTGGATCATGGCGGATGAAATCTACGCCCGCTACTATTTTGCCGGCGGCCGAGCCCCCTCTTTCCTCGATGTGATGGAAGAGGGTGACAAGGTCATCTTCGTCAATTCCTTCTCGAAGAACTGGTCGATGACCGGCTGGCGCGTCGGCTGGATCGTTGCACCCCCTGAGATGGGCCAGGTGCTCGAAAATCTCATCCAGTATTCGACTTCGGGTGTGGCGCAATTCATGCAGAAGGGCGCCGTTGCGGCCCTTGATCAAGGCGACGATTTCGTCGCTGCCAATATCGCCAAGGCGGCTCGCTCCCGCGATATTCTCTGCGATGCGCTTGTCGCCACCAACCGCGTCGAGACGCTGAAACCGGATGGCGCGATCTATGCCTTCCTGAAGATCGACGGCGTCGCCGATAGCCGCAGTGCAGCGCTCGATATCGTCGACAAGACTGGCGTCGGCCTTGCCCCCGGAACCGCTTTCGGCCGAGGCGGCGAACTCTTCCTGCGCGCCTGTTTCCTGCGCGACCCCGCGCAGGTGGCCATCGCGGCCGAGCGCCTCTGCGACTATATTCTCAAGCTCTGACATCGTCTTCATCCAGGGCCCAGGAGATCGGCGAGGGCCGCCCCTCACCCTAACCCTCTCCCCGTAAACGGGGCGAGGGGACGTGCTTTACGAGAAGGGAGCGAGAAATGGAGAGGTTGCGGCGATCCCCCTTCGCCCCGCGAGCGGGGAGAAGGTGCCGGCAGGCGGATGAGGGGCAGCCATCAGCCGCGAATGCCGCGATTTTGTGCCGGAATCGCCGGATCGATAAAACTCTAGCAAAGCCCGAAATCGGCCTCTAACCACGACTCCAAACATACCCGTTCAAGGGCCGTCCAATGGCCGTTCGATAAGAAAATTGGAAAGAAAAACCGGCGCCTGATGCCCCTGCTTATAAAAACGAAAGCAGGGACGCGGGACATGGCGGTTTTGGTGACGGGCGGGGCCGGATATATCGGCAGTCACATGGTTTGGGCGCTGCTCGATGCGGGCGAGGACGTGGTCGTGCTCGACCGCCTCTCCACGGGCTTTCGCTGGGCCGTGGCGCCGGCGGCGCGTTTCTATCTCGGCGACATTGCCGATCCCGACATATTGAAAAAGGTCTTCATCGAAAACGACATCGAGGCGATCATCCATTTCGCCGGCTCCGCCGTCGTCCCGGTCTCGGTCGCAGATCCGCTCTCCTATTACGACAACAATTCCGGCAAGACCCGGGCGCTGCTGAGCGCTTCGGTCAAGGCCGGTATCCGTAACTTCGTCTTCTCCTCGACGGCGGCGGTCTACGGTCAACAAAAGACCGACCTGCCGGTGAAGGAGACGGCCCCGCTCAATCCGGAAAATCCTTACGGCCAGTCGAAGCTGATGACCGAGTTCATGCTGCGCGATGCCGCCGCCGCCTATGATTTCAACTATGTCGCGCTGCGCTATTTCAACGTCGCCGGCGCCGACCCGCATCACCGCGCCGGCCAGTCGACTTCAGGCGCCACGCACCTCATCAAGGTCGCCTGCGAGGCAGCGCTCGGCAGGCGCGACAGCGTCAATGTCTACGGCATCGACTATCCCACCCATGACGGTACCGGCGTGCGCGACTACATCCATGTCAGCGATCTCACCGATGCGCATCTGAAAGCGCTGCAGCACCTGCGCAGGGACAAGGGCTCGCTCGTTGCCAATTGCGGTTATGGTAGCGGCTATTCCGTGCTCGACGTGCTGAACATGGTCACCCGCCTGCACGGGCATTCCTTCAAGATCCACATGGCGCCGCGGCGCGCCGGCGATTCGGCAAGCGTCGTCGCAGACGCTTCGCTCGCCCGGCAGGTGCTCGACTGGAAGCCCAGATACGATTCGCTGGAAACCATCGTCCAGAGCTCGCTCGATTGGGAACTGTTCCTGTCGAACAAGAGTGTCGACGACCTGCATAGCATCCACCGGGCACTGGCCGCCGCTTCGTTCTGATGTCAGAAGCATGTTTACCGTCCCCGCGCCTGCGGGGATCGCATGCCGCGACGTGAATAAGGAAAAATCAAGCTTTCTCTGGCTGGCTCTGGCCGACGGAAAGGAGAAGATGAAGAACTTTCTGGCCTCATTGCAGCTGCAAAAAGACAATCCGACGCTTCTGACGGCGCAGTTCCGGGCCTTGTCGTCGCAGATCCCCATTCTCTACGTCCTGCTGATCATCAACGCTCTTGCGGTGGCGATCACCCACCTCAAATCCGCCCCCCTTTGGCTCTCGCTCTACATTCCGGTGGTCTTGAGCGTCGTCTGTGTCTTCCGTCTCTGCTGGTGGGAGATCCGGGGCAAGGAAGATGTGACCGCCGAGCGGGCCTACAGGCTGATGAAGGTGACGATATCGGGGGCCGGCATGCTGGCTGTTGCTTTCGGCGGCTGGGCGATCGCGCTCTACCAATATGGCGATGCCTCCCAGCAGGGGCAGATCGCCTATTTCCTCGTCGTGACAGGCATTTCCTGCATCTTTTGCCTGATGCACCTGCCGATGGCGGCGGCGCTGACCACGGTCATCACCTTCTCGGCCATGATTGCGACCTTCTTGTTCTCGGGCAATCCCGTTTTTGTCGCGACGGCCATCAGCGGCATCTTCCTGATCCTGCCCTTCCTCAGAGTGATCAACAGCTATTTCCAGAATTTCGTCGGTCTCGTGCAATTGACCGAGGAGCTGAAGCAGAAGCAGGCGGAAGCCGAGGAACTGAACCGCGTCAATAGCCGCAACGCCCTGCATGACCAGCTGACCGGCCTTGCCAACCGCCGCAGCTTCTTTCTCTCGCTGGAACAACGGCTGCAGAAGAATCCGTCCGCGCCGCCCGTCCTCGGCATTCTCGATCTCGATGGCTTCAAGCCCGTCAACGACGTCTTCGGCCATGCCGCCGGCGATCTCGTGCTCAAGGAGACGGCCCGCCGCTTCGTCGCGCGGGTCGGCGAAGAGGGCATCGTCTCCCGTCTCGGCGGCGATGAGTTCGGGATCATCTTCCCCTGCTCGATGACACGCCAGGCGATCGCCGATCTCGGTCAGGCGCTCTGTGCTGCCGTCCGCGACCCTTTCGAAATCCCCGATGGCTCGGTCCGCGTCTTCGGCTCCTGCGGCATCGTCTATCCCGATATCGGCACATATACCGCCGAGGATCTCTACGAGAAAGCGGATTTCGCCCTCTACCAGGTCAAGAGCAAGCGCAGCAGCGGCGTCGAATTCTTCTCGGCCGAGCACGAGAAGATCCTGACGCAGCGCCACCTGATCGAACTCGAACTGCAGGCGAACGATTTCGCCAAGGAATTGAAACTCGACTATCAGCCGATCGTCGAATTGAAGAGCGGCCGCGTCGTCGCTTACGAGGCGCTTGCCCGCTGGGATAGCGCCCGCTTCGGCCGCATCAGCCCGGACGCCTTCATCCCCGCTGCCGAGCGCACGGCAGTCATCGGCCGCATGACACGCATCCTCTTCGCCAAGGCGCTCGAAGCGCTGGCGATCATTCCACGGCATCTCAGGCTGTCCTTCAATCTCTCGGCGCGCGATATCTGCGATCACGAGACCTCGATGGCGCTGCTTGCCATGATCACCCGCTCCGGCATCGATCCCAGGCGCATCGAATTCGAGATTACCGAGACGGCGCTGCTCTCCGATTTCGACGCCGCCGACCAGGTGATATCAATGCTGCGCGCTGCCGGCATCTCGATCGCGCTTGACGATTTCGGCACCGGCTATTCGAGCCTCAGCCATATTCATCGTCTCGCCTTCGACAAGCTGAAGATCGACAAGTCTTTCGTGATGAATTTCGATCGCGACGCCCGTTGCATGAACATCACGCGCTCGGTCGCCAATCTCTGCCAGAATCTTGGCATTGCCTCCGTCGCCGAAGGCGTCGAAAGCGAAGAGATTGCCGAGGGATTGAAGGCGATGGGCGTTCGCCTGGCGCAGGGCTATCATTTCTCGCGGCCGCTGCCGCTGGAACTTGCCATCGATTACGCCGTCCGGTGCGAGGCCGAAGCCTCCGCCCGCAATTCGCTGTCTGCCTGAACCAATCTCCCGACCGGACTTGAATCGACTGGAGCGAAGCTACGTCGTCGTCTATTCATGGTCGTAACAATGAGGTGAACCATGCAAGGCGAAGTCATCATTGAACAGCGGGGGACTGCGGGCGTCATCCGCCTCAACCGGCCGCGGGCGCTGAACAGCCTGACCCTGCCGATGATCGGTGCGATCACTGCTTCCCTTCATGATTTTGCCGGTGACCCCGAGGTGGCATGCGTCGTGATGACGGGAGAGGGCGAACGCGGCTTCTGCGCCGGCGGCGATATCCGCGCCCTGCATGAGAGCGCCCGCGCCGGCGATGGCCTCGCAGGTACCTTCTGGCGCGAGGAATTTCGCCTCAACCATCTGATTGCCGCCTATCCCAAACCCTATGTCGCGCTGATGGACGGCATCACCATGGGCGGCGGCGTCGGTCTGTCGTCGCACGGCCGCCACCGCATCGTCACCGAGCGCACGCGGCTGGCCATGCCCGAAACCGGCATCGGCTATGTCCCGGATGTCGGTGCCACCTGGCTGCTGCCCCGTGCGCCGGGCGAGGCCGGAACATGGCTCGGCCTGACAGGGCTCGATATTGGTGCGGCCGATGCGATCCACGCCCGCCTTGCTGACCTTCAGATCGCCTCGTCGCGGCTCGGCGAGGTGGTCGACGCTCTCTCCGGCCTGCCGCGCGCCAGCTCATCCGGCGATGTCGATGCCACGCTGCAGGCGCTTTCGGAGCCCGCGGGAGAAGGGCGGCTCAAGCAGAACGCAGCGACGATCGATCGCGCATTTCGGTTCGACAGCGTCGAGGAGATCCTGGCAGCACTCGCCGAGGAGGAGGGTGAATTCGCCGCCGAGACGCGCCGGGTGCTGCTGACGCGTTCACCGACCAGCCTGAAGCTCGCTTTGCGGCTGCTGAGAGCCGGCCGCCGCAGTACCTCGCTTGCAGAATGCCTCGGCCGCGAACTCGGCGCCTGTCTGCGGATGCTGGATAATCCGGATTTCTTCGAGGGCATCCGCGCCGCCGTCATCGACAAGGACCGCAATCCGAAATGGTCGCCGGCATCAGTCGAGGCCGTGGAGTCAGCAAGGCTCGAGGAATTCCTGAAACCGGCCGAGCCGCCGCTTTCACTCTGAACGCTAGTCAGTTATCGCCACATGCCGCGCATGCGGGCGCCGACATCGATGCGCACCTGCCGCGCCTGCGCTTGAGCGGCCTCCGATTTCCCCTGCGGCCAGTTGCAGGCCTCGAAGAACTGCAGCAGGGTCGCGGGAATGAAGCGGCTGCGGGAGGCATAGACGTGCCGGTCGCCCTGCGAGTTCTGCCCATAGGTGAAGAAGCGTTGCGGCACGACGAGGTCGAGACCATCCCGGGCGCGTGTCATGGCGACGTAAAGCAGCCGGCGTTCCTCTTCGATTTCGGCGGTGGTGCCGACGGCGAGATCGCTCGGTATGCAGCCGTCGACGACGTTAAGCATGAACACCTTCGTCCATTCCTGGCCCTTGGCGGAATGGATTGTGGAAAGGATGAGGTAGTCATCGTCGAGAAGCGGCACGCCTGCCTGGTCGCTGGTCGCATCCGGCGGATCGAGGGTGAGTTCGGTCAGGAAACGCTCGCGCGAGGCATAACCGCCGGCGATCTGTTCGAGCTGCAGCAGATCGGCCTGCCGCGTCGCTGCGTCCTCGTGCAGCCGTTCCAGATGCGGCGCGTACCATTGCCGCGCCAGGCCGATTTCCGCCGGCCAGCCGGCCTTGCCGGTCTTCAGCTCCTGCAGCATCGAAACGAACATCGTCCAGTCCTCGCCCGAGCGTGGCGGCGCCGGCATGGCAGCAAGAGCAGAAATCGGACTGGCATCCTCGGCCATCAGGTCGAGCGTCTTCTGCGCCGTCGACGGCCCGACGCCCGGCAGGATCTGCATCAGCCGGAAGCCCGCCACCCGATCGCGCGGGTTCTGCGCGAAGCGAAGGGCGGCCAGCATGTCCTTCACATGCGCGCTGTCGAGAAACTTCAGCCCGCCGAACTTGACGAAGGGAATGTTGCGCCGGGTCAACTCGACCTCCAGCGGCCCGCTGTGATGCGAGGCGCGGAAGAGTACGGCTTGCTGCTTGAGCGTGAGGCCTTCCTCGCGATTGTCGAGCACCATGTCGGTGATGTAGCGCGCCTGCTCGGCCTCGTCGCGCACCGTGACCAGGCGCGGCCGCTCGGAGGATTGCCGCTCGGTCCAGAGGTTCTTGGTAAAGCGCTCCGAGGCGAGATCGATAACGGCATTGGCGGCGGCGAGGATCGGCTGCGTCGAGCGGTAATTGCGATCGAGCGTGACGATATTGGCCGCCGGGCTGAAGGCGGCGGGAAAATCGAGGATATTGCGCACCGTCGCCGCGCGGAAGGAGTAGATCGACTGCGCATCGTCGCCGACCACGGTCAGCCCCTGGCCTTGGGGCTTCAGCGCCAGCAGGATCGAGGCCTGCAACCGGTTGGTATCCTGATATTCGTCGACCAGCACATGGTCGAAGCGGCTGCCGATATCCTCGGCAATGACAGTCTCGCCGACCATCTGCGCCCAGTAGAGCAGCAGATCGTCGTAATCGAGCACGTTCTGGCTCTGTTTGGCCTCAACATAACAGGCGAAAAGTTCGCGCAGCTGTTTCTCCCACGCCGCGCACCAGGGAAAGACGTCCCGCAGCACGAGGTCGAGCGCGGTTTCCGAATTCACTGCCCTGGAATAGATGGCAAGGCAGGTGCCCTTGGTGGGAAAGCGGCTTTCCGTCTTGGAGAAGCCGAGGTCGTGCCGGATCAGGTTCATCAGATCGGCGCTGTCTTCGCGGTCGTGGATGGTGAAATCCGGATCGAGGCCGATCTGCTGGCTATAATCGCGCAACAGCCGCGCGCCGATGCCGTGGAAGGTGCCGGACCAGGAAAGCGCATCCGCCATGACGCCGGCATTTGCACCAAGCACATCGCGGCAGATGCGCTCGACACGCCGCGCCATCTCGGCGGCTGCCCGACGCGAGAAAGTCATCAGCAGGATGCGGCGGGGATCGGCGCCTTTGACGATGAGATGGGCGACCCGATGCGCCAATGTATTCGTCTTGCCGGAACCGGCGCCGGCAATGACCAGCAGCGGCCCGGCAATATGGCTGCCGTCGATGAGCGTGCCGTGCTCGACGGCCATGCGCTGCTGCGGATTGAGCTTTTCGAGATACATCCAGCCGTCCGGTCGGGCTCCCGCAGAATCACTGGGGAAAGATTAGATGTTCCTTGAATGTTCGCTATTGCCCTCCCTGTCAAGCGATCTGGCGCGCTGGCAAAATCTCAGTCGGGAAAATCCGGGCCGATCTCGCGCCGCACCAGCTTCAGGCTGCGGTCGGGCTGAAGGATATAGGTTTCCTCAACGCGCTGGCCGGTTCCGTTGTAGAACTGGTTGTAGACGACGCTGCCGACCGGCGATTTGCTGAGCTTGGTTCGCGGCTGGCCGCCATAGGTGATGCTGCCCGGAATGGGTTCCAGCGCCGGCCTATCGGCCGAGGAGCAGCCGGCAAGCAATGCCCCGGCAAACAAGGCGGGCAGAAGCGCTTTCATCGTCATCATCCCACATTCGACTGCAGCCAGATATGGAAGCCGCGGCGCCTTTCGCCAAGGATCGTCCATGCCAGGGTCGACGGGAAATAGCCCAGCGCACCGCAACGAAATGCTTTGCCGAGGCGTTAACGGATATCAACTGACATCAGGAGAGGCCACTGTGCTCGGCTTTGCAGCATTCACGAACCATGAGGAATCCGGCCGTCAGGATCACAGCGACGCGGCGACACGCGCCTCGGTGGAGAGCGCCCTTCATGCCGCCGACGATATCGAAGTGGCGGAAATCATCGTCGACATATCGGGCTCATATGTCATCCTGGAAGGTTTCATACGCCGGCGGGGTGATGTCGAGCGGGCGATCGAGATTGCCGAGAGCGTCGTCGGCCGAGGCTATGTGCGCAGCCGCCTGCTGCGACGCTGAAATCGTAAGATGGTGCCCCGGCCCTCTGCTCACCTGTCCTTGCGATGCATAAAGGGAACCAAGTGCTCTCCCGCGTGTTGAAATGCCGGATCTAAACGCTGGAGACCCTCATGTCGTTGCTTCTTCGCCTTTGGACAATCACCTTGATTTCAGGCAGTGTCTTTGCCGGCTCCGCCTACGCCTCGCTGGAAACCGGCACAAATTATTCCGCTTTGCCGAAGGACCAGATCGCCCTCAACGAATATACCGGGGCCATCGCCTGCACGCCGGCAGAGCCTCAGTATTTGCCGTCCTTCATCCGCGCATCGGATGGCACGATCATCGGTGTCGGTTATATCGAAGTGGAGAGTGAGGGCGGCGCGGACTGCTGAGGCGTCCGTTTTGCTCGGACGAGGCTCGCCTGCGTTTCCGCAGAGGTGACGAGCCTCTAACCATCATCATGATGGCTGGTCGTCTTCTATGAATACACCTGTACCGGGCGCAACGCCCTTTGCACCAAAACCCGGCACGCATTTGTTGCAGGGTTAAACCAAAATTAAAGCCCAAAATTAAAGCATTGTCCCGTTCCGGCACGCTTGCGCGCCAGAAGGCGAAAATCGCCGAAATTCCTTGCCGAACTGCTAATGCAGCTTCAGCTTCGCTTCTTCGGCGGCCGCCAGGAACTCGGCTCTTGCTTCTTCCACGCTCTTGCGCCCGTCGAGCGCCGCCCGGCAGGCACTGCGGGCCTTGATGTAGTGAAGCCCGCGCACACTCGGCCAGAGATCCGCCAGGCACTTCAGCGCATCGAACGGCCCATTGACCGTTCGCGCATCGGCATCTTCGAAACCAACCTTGACCGGGCTGTTCCATCTTTCAGTTGCCATCGACACTCCTCCACGATTTTCGACAGAAAAGAAGCGCAACATCTCCCAGTTCCTCCGGGGAGACTTTGCGATAGTTACTCTAGCGTGATTTTTGCGGTCAACAATAGTGAATCGTTGATTGCTGATGAGACGAAATGTCTGCCTGCGGGTGAGGTTGCGTGCGCACGCAGGCCAAGAGGAATTTTTACCGGTCGCAAATAAGTTGTATAGCGCCGGCGCGCTGCCGTCGCTACCATGTTCGGCAAGCTGAGGGGGCTCCGACATGGTTTTAGATCGAAAATTGATCCAGGCTGCTTTTCTCTGCTCGGCGCTATCTACGCCGGCTCTCGCGCACGGTGCAGCGATATCAGCCGAAGATGCTTTCCTGACGCGTATTTCTACTGAGGTTGTTCCGAGAATGCAGCGGAAATATATGGACCGTGCCATCTGCCGCATTGTGTGTGCGATAGACATAGCTGCCTTTCGCGCAAGTTTGCTGTTAGCAGAGTCATTAGAGCAATGGTATGTGGAAGGTATATCTGACGGAGTTCCGAAGGTAACTGTCGATCTGCTTGAACGGTGGGAGTTGTCGCTGTCCATGCCTTATTATCTCGACGTAACCGAAATTCCCGATTGTGCTCATCGGAGCCTACTGCTTCCCACTTGTCATTGAGCTTCGACGAGCGCAGACGAAACAATGTGGACTACCTGCTGGAAAACTGGTGCTGCCGAGTGGGATTGAACCACCGACCTCACCCTTACCAAGGGTGTGCTCTACCACTGAGCTACGGCAGCAGGACCAGACCGCGGAGCCGAGCGGCTCAATTGCGGGAACGGGGCGGCTATTGCCACAGCTTGACGACAAGCGCAAGCCGCAAAATCAAACTTCGCGTGGATAGAGATGCAAGGGACTTTTGGATTGGCGCGAATTCAGCTAATTCTGCTCACATGAACGACAAGACCGAAACCGGCCAGAAGAGCCGTAAAGAGGCGATCGAGGCACAGGCGAAACTGCGCCGTGAACGCGCCGCCGAAAAGCTCAGGGAAAATCTGGGGAGACGCAAACAGCAGGTCCGCGCCCGCCGTTCCGGCCAAGCCGACGAAACAAATGGACTGCCCGCCGCAAAAATGGACGAATCGTAATGTTCCGTCCGTCGCGAATTGAAGCGTGTCGATAAATCCCCTAAACACCTCACTCCTTATTTCAAGGCAGAACTTTCAGGAAAGGCGGGCGCTGCCCGTAAGCGCACATGGATCGTATCAGAATCGTCGGCGGTAATGAGCTGAATGGCATCATTCCGATTTCCGGCGCCAAGAATGCTGCACTGCCGCTGATGATCGCCTCGCTTCTGACCAGCGACACGCTGACGCTCGAAAACGTGCCGCACCTGGCCGATGTCGAGCTGCTGATGCGCATCCTCGGCAACCACGGCGTCGACGTCGCCGTCAACGGGCGGCGCGAGCGCCAGGAAGACTCCTATGCGCGCACGATCCATTTCACCTGCCGCACCATCGTCGATACCACCGCATCCTATGAACTGGTCTCGAAGATGCGCGCCTCCTTCTGGGTCATCGGGCCGCTCTTGGCGCGCGAAGGCCATTGCCGCGTTTCGCTGCCGGGCGGCTGTGCCATCGGCACGCGCCCCGTCGATCTCTTCATCGAGGGCCTGACGGCGCTCGGCGCGACCATGGAGATCGATGCCGGTTATATCAACGCCAAGGCGCCTGCCGGCGGCCTGATCGGCGCACGCTACACCTTCCCGAAGGTCTCCGTCGGCGCCACCCATGTGGTGATGATGGCGGCAACGCTTGCCCGCGGCACGACTGTCATCGGCAATGCCGCCCGCGAGCCTGAGGTCGTCGATCTCGCCAACTGCCTGAACGCCATGGGCGCCAAAATTACCGGCGCCGGCACGGCGACGATCACCATCGAAGGTGTCACCTCGCTCTCCGGCGCTCGCCATCGCGTTCTGCCGGATCGCATCGAGACCGGCACCTATGCCATGGCCGTCGCCATGGCCGGCGGCGACGTCGTGCTCGAAAATACCGACATGGCGTTGCTCGAAACCGCGCTTGAAACGCTGCGCCGCGCCGGTGCGGAAATCTCGTCGACCAACAACGGCATGCGCATCAAGCGCAACGGCGCCGGCATCAGACCGGTCGATATCGTCACCGATCCTTTCCCGGGTTTCCCCACAGATCTGCAGGCGCAGTTCATGGCGCTGATGACCCGTTCTTCCGGCGTCTCGCATGTCACCGAGACCATCTTCGAAAACCGCTTCATGCATGTGCAGGAGCTTGCCCGCCTCGGCGCCAGGATCTCGCTGTCCGGCCAGACTGCGAAGATCGAGGGTGTCCAACGCCTGCGCGGCGCGCCTGTTATGGCGACCGATCTGCGCGCCTCCGTTTCGCTCGTCATCGCCGGTCTTGCCGCCGAGGGCGAAACCACGGTCTCCCGTGTCTATCACCTTGACCGCGGTTTCGAGCGGCTCGAGGAAAAGCTGACCCGCTGCGGCGCCATCGTCGAGCGCATCAGCGAATGAGGAGAGGGTGCTAAGGCGCCCTTTATCCTGGTTGCGTAATTGGCCGCGGCGCCTTATTTCCCTTGTCTGACGCATCGCCATTCCGGCGGTGCCCGGCCTTGGCCGCCAATGGGATGAGACGGAATGACCGACCTGAAACTTGTTGCGCTCGATGACGAGGATCTTGCGATCATTTCCGCGCATATGCAGGACAGCGTCTTCAAGGTCGGCGACATCGACTGGTCGCCGCGCGACGCGCAGTTCGCGCTTGCCGTCAATCGTTTCGTCTGGGAAGGTGCCGAGCGCAAGCGCAGGGGTTTCGAGCGCCGCCGCACAGCCCTTGTTTTCAAGCGCGTGCTTGCCGTCCGTTCGCTCGGCATCGATCGCGGAAAACGCGACGAGGTGCTGTCGCTGCTGGCGCTGCGCTTCGAAAAGAAGGGCGAGGGGCCTGATGGTACGGTCGAGCTGGCGCTGTCGGGCACGGCGTCGATTGCGCTCGATGTCGAATGCATCGAGGTCCAGATGGCCGATATCGGCGGCGCCTGGGCGGCTGTCGCCAAGCCTCGCCACCGCTAGTGCTTGACGCCTTGAGTTTGAACATCGCAGTTTCGAGTTGAGAAGGAATATCGGCCTTGGCAATCTGGCTGGATCAGGCATCGGAAGGTTTCGAGCAGCATTTTGCCGCCTTTCTGACGACGAAACGTGAAGTCTCCGAGGATGTGAACATCGTCGTTCGCGCCATCATCGATGATATCAAAGCTCGCGGCGACAGCGCGTTGGCCGAATATTCGCTGAAATTCGACGGCATCGATTACGCCAAAATCCCGATGCGCGTCACATCAGAGGAAATCGACGCCGCCGTCGAGGCGGTGCCTTCGGAAGTGTTGGGGGCGCTGAAGCTCGCGGCACTGCGCATCGAATCCCATCATCGCCGGCAGCTGCCGAAGGACGATATCTACGAGGACGATATGGGCGTCGGTCTCGGCTCGCGATGGACGGCGATCGAAGCGGTCGGGCTCTATGTTCCGGGCGGCACCGCGAGCTATCCAAGCTCAGTGCTGATGAACGCCGTGCCGGCCAAGGTCGCCGGCGTCGATCGCATCGTCATCGCCGTTCCCGCCACCGGCGGCGCCGTCAACCCGGCGGTTCTTGCCGCCGCCAAGCTTGTCGGCGTCACGGAGATTTATCGTGTCGGCGGCGCCCAGGCGATCGCGGCTCTTGCTTACGGCACCGAGACGATCGCCCCAGTCGCCAAGATCACCGGCCCCGGCAATGCCTATGTCGCCGCCGCCAAGCGCCATGTCTTCGGCACCGTCGGCATCGATATGATCGCCGGCCCTTCCGAGGTTTTGGTCATTGCAGACAAGGACAATAATCCGGATTGGATCGCCGCCGACCTCTTGGCGCAGGCTGAGCACGACGTTAGTTCCCAGGCGATCCTGATCACCGACGATGCCGCATTCGGCAAAGCGGTGGAGCAGGCGGTCGAACGCCAGCTGAAGACGCTGACCAGGGCCGAGACGGCGGCAGCGAGTTGGCGCGATTTCGGCGCGGTCATCCTCGTTGCCGATCTGAAACAGGCCATTCCGCTGGCAAACCGTATCGCTGCCGAGCATCTGGAACTCGCCGTCGCCGATCCGGACCGGCTGCTCGACGGCATTCGCAATGCCGGCGCGATCTTCATCGGCGCCCATACGCCTGAGGTGATCGGCGATTATGTCGGCGGTTCGAACCATGTGCTGCCGACGGCGCGGTCGGCGCGCTTCTCCTCCGGTCTTTCGGTGCTCGATTTCGTCAAGCGCACCTCGATCCTGCGTCTCGGCCCGCAGCAGCTCCGCACCCTCGGCCCGGCGGCGATCGCCCTTGCCGTTTCCGAAGGCCTAGATGCCCATGCGCGATCGGTCGCGATCCGCCTCAACCTCGAAAGGTGAGGGCATGGCGAAGGGCGATTTCCGGCTTTGCGACGTCGTCCTTGACGATACGATCGGCCGTTCGACGCCCGACGTCGAGCATGAACGCGCCGTCGCCATCTTCGATCTGATCGAGGAGAACAGGTTCGAGCCGCTCGGCCATGCCGGCGGGCCTTACCGGCTGAACATCTCGCTGGTCGATTCGAAGCTGGTTTTCGCCATCACCACCGAAGAGGGTGGCGGCGTCGCCACCCATATCCTGTCGCTCACGCCCTTCCGGCGGATCGTCAAGGATTACTTCATGATCTGCGAGAGCTATTACGAAGCGATCCGTTCGTCGACGCCGAGCCGCATCGAGGCGATCGACATGGGCCGGCGCGGCATCCACAATGAAGGCTCGCAGACGCTGAAGGATAGGCTGGCCGGCAAGATAGAGGTCGATTTCGATACCGCCCGGCGCCTTTTCACGCTGGTCTGCGTGCTCTACTGGCGCGGATGACGGCGATGGAGCGCGCCGTCGACATCGAAGAGGGAAAGCGGCCAGGCGCCATACTCTTCATGTGCGGGATGAATGCCATCCGCTCGCCGATGGCAGAAGCGATCGCCCGTGGTATTCTGCCCGCCAATACTTATATCAGGTCCGCTGGCGTTCGCGCCGGCGAGCGCGATCCCTTCGTGGATGCAGTGCTCGAGGAGATCGGGCTTTCCCTCGGGCGCCGCCAGCCGCAGACGCTGGAAGAGCTCGAGGACGATTATTTCGATCTGATCATCACGCTGTCGCCGCAGGCCCATCACGCAGCACTCGAACTGACGCGGTCGAGTGCGGTCGATGTCATCTACTGGCCGACCATGGATCCAACGGTTGCGAGCGGAACGCGCGAGCAGATTCTGCAAAGCTATCGCGAGGTCCGCGATCACCTGGCCGGCCTCATCGAAAGCCGGCTACTCAAGCGAAATGGCATTGCCGCGCAATCGGCATGAAAACAAATAAAGGAAAGCCTGATCAACAAGGTTCACAAAGCTTCGTTGATTGTGTAGTTTCCGCCCAAATTTCAAGGCGCGCGCTGCGCTGCCTATTCAACTCACAGGAAGAAAACACTTATATGCCTAAAGAAGAAGTCCTCGAATTCCCGGGAATTGTCACCGAACTTCTGCCGAATGCGACGTTCCGCGTGAAGCTCGAAAATGAACACGAGATCATCGCCCACACCGCCGGTCGCATGCGCAAGAACCGCATCCGCGTTCTCGCTGGCGACAAGGTGCTTGTGGAAATGACGCCCTACGATTTGACCAAGGGCCGTATCACCTACCGTTTCAAATAAGCTTGCCCCACTCCCGTCTGCCGATGGTCGAGGTTCCATGGCGCTGAAATACAAGCTCATTCTGGCCTCGGGCTCGCCCCGTCGCGTCGACCTGCTCAACCAGGCCGGCATCGAGCCCTCGCGCCTGATGCCGATGGATATCGACGAGGCGCCGAAGAAATCGGAGCATCCGCGGTCGCTCGCCCGCAGGCTTTCGGCTGAGAAGGCGGAAGCAGCCCTTGCCGCCATCAAGGGCGATATCACCTGGAAGGGCAGCTATATCCTGTCTGCCGATACGGTGGTCGCCGTTGGACGGCGCATCCTCGGCAAGGCTGAGTTCGCCGATGAGGCGTTGAACTCGCTGCATCTTTTGTCGGGACGCAACCATATGGTCTACACCGGCGTTTGCCTGGTGACGCCGGATCGAAAGATCCGTCAGAAGATCGTCGAGACCAAGGTGCGCTTCAAGCGTCTCTCCGGCTTCGAGATCGAGAACTACCTGGCCTCCGGCCAGTGGCGCGGCAAGGCAGGCGCCTATGGCATTCAGGGCCTTGCCGGCACCTTCGTGCAGAAGATGGTGGGCTCCTACACCAATGTCGTCGGCCTACCGCTTTATGAAACCATTCTGCTTCTGACCGGCGAAGGCTTCGATGTGCATAGCCGGTGGCCCGAGGGCTAAGCCCGACCGGCCGATGCTTAAAGCGCGCCACGATCTTTCAGATCCGCGCGTCGCGCTTTAAGGCTTTGTTTTTACGCATGTCGTTGTCGCAAAACCGCGACACACTTTTACGCGACATGCTTTAGGACGGACCGATATGCCTGAAGACAAGAAAGCCGCCGCCAAGGTCGAACCGCTACGCAAGACCCGCCCTTGCCCCGAATGCGGCAAACCTTCCCACCGCGAACATTACCCCTTCTGCTCCAACCGCTGCCGCGAGGCCGATCTCTCCCGTTGGCTGACCGGCGCCTATGCCATTCCGGTTGCCGACGATGAGACGAAGGCCGACTATCCGGATGAGGAAAACTAGAGAATTCCGCCCGCGAAGCTCTTATTTTTCCTCATGAATCCGCAAAGCCGGCAAGACCGTCAAAAAAGAGTCATTTGACGCTTGCCATGGGCGAACAAGATGCTATAACCCCGCTCGCTTCCGGGGTGAACCAAGGCCCCGCGGTTCTTTTCTTGAAAAGAACCATTGGAAGCAGGTTAGCCCAGGTAGCTCAGTTGGTAGAGCAGCGGATTGAAAATCCGCGTGTCACTGGTTCGATTCCGGTCCTGGGCACCATTCGGCCCCCTAAAACCAATGTCATATACACACTATCGGAATAGTGGAGATATTTCAGTGGCTTAGTCTATGCCTCACGCCTGATATGCAGGGGGGAGCACTCGCCTCTGCTAGGCCGCGCGCTTCGGTTCGATCGCAAAGGGGCTGAGCCCCAGCCATGTCTGCATTTTCTTTGCGATATCATGGTCGCCGGTCAAGGCGACCTTCGCTCCGGCCTTCTCGACCGTGACCAGCCCCATCCAGATTTCGGTCATGGTGTGCAGGTCGGTCGAAACATAGAGGTCAACGTCGAATCCCGGATCGTACCAGCACAGATCGACCTCACCATGCTTTTCGACGATCAGCCACCACGACCGTTTGGACGCCGGCAGGTCCTGATACAGAAATTGTATCACCGTTCTGCCCTCGGGTAGCGCTAGGGCATATACATAAGTCGGTGCGACGGATTGACTCGGTTTGCGGGGGTCGGATTCCTTTACTGCGGGCCGTATGATTGTTTTGGCGATGTTTTGATTTGGGAGCGTCGCCGATGGATGTAGGGCATGATTTTTCGTTGGGCCGGTTTGGAGATCGTCGTCTCGATAAAGGGGGGCGGTGCTGCTCCGTCGCATTGTGCTGCGCGAGACGGTTTGC
>NZ_JBIXJN010000035.1:0-45201 GCF_052871115.1 Rhizobium sp. LARHSG275
AAACCCAATAAGGTAGTCCTCGTCGCCGTCATGAGAAAGCTCATCGTCCTGGCAAACACCCTCATCACCAAAAACCGCATCTGGACACCAAATCCACCTTGACACCAAACACAGATGCTCATCCGCCTGCCGGCACCTTCTCCCCGAGGGGAGAAGAGATTGTGCCGCAACCTTCTCCGTCCCCACCAACCTTTCGCAGGGCACGTCCCCCTCACCCAGAAGGAAGCCCTCAGGCTTCCATCGAATAGCCGGCGCCGCGGACGGTGCGGATGACGTCCTGCATGTTGGAGAAATTCAGCGCTTTGCGCAGGCGGCCGACATGGACGTCGACGGTGCGCTCGTCGACATAGATATCGTGGCCCCAGACGCCATCCAACAGCTGCGAGCGGGAGAAGACCCGGCCCGGCGACGACATCAGGAATTCCAGCAGGCGGAATTCGGTGGGGCCGAGGCGGACTTCACGGGTCTTGCGATGGACGCGATGGGTTTCGCGGTCGAGCTCGATGTCACCGCATTTCAGCACCGTCGACAGCACCTCGGGACGGGCGCGGCGCAGCATCGCCTTGACGCGGGCAACGAGTTCGGGGGTCGAGAAGGGCTTGACGACATAATCGTCGGCGCCCGTCGACAATCCGCGGACACGCTCGCTCTCTTCGCCGCGCGCCGTCAGCATGATAATCGGCAGGCGCTCGGTTTCCGGCCGCATGCGCAGCCGCCGGCAGAGCTCGATGCCGGAGACCCCGGGCAGCATCCAATCGAGGATAAGAAGATCTGGCGTGCGCTCCTGAAGCCGCATTTCGGCTTCGTCGCCACGAAGGATGGTATCGACCTCGAAGCCTTCCGCTTCGAGATTGTAGCGAAGGAGCACGCTGAGGGCTTCCTCGTCTTCAACAACTGCAACTCTCGGGATCATGCGTATCGGTCTCCTCGCGCATGATCCTTAAACCGGGGGTGATTTAAGCAATGCATCCTGCGCAAATTCAGAAATTGGCTGCGACCTCTTTGCGCGCCCGGACGGGCGCGCACGCAATTGACTGGTCCGGGCGACTGGCCCGGGCGGTTATTCCGTGACCGCGCCGACGGTGTTGGCGCTGTCGTCCTTCGGCCGGTCGCCTTCCGGCTGCGCGCCTGTCGTCATGTAAAAGATCGTTTCGGCGATGTTGGTGGCGTGGTCGCCGATGCGCTCGATGTTCTTGGCGCAGAAGAGAAGATGCGTGCAGCTGGTGATGTTGCGCGGATCTTCCATCATGTAGGTCAGGAGCTCGCGGAACAGCGAGGTGTACATCGCGTCGATCTCGTTGTCGCGTTCGCGGATCGCATTCGCCTTGTCGGCGGAACGATTGGTGTAGACGTCGAGCACTTCCTTGAGCTGGACGAGCGCCAGCTCGGACAGATGCTCGAGGCCGCGGGCGAGCTTGCGGGGAACGCCGGTGCTTTGGACGGCGATGACGCGCTTGGCGGTGTTCTTGCCGAGGTCGCCGACGCGTTCGAGATCGGCGGCGATGCGGATCGAACCCATGATTTCGCGCAGGTCCGCAGCCATCGGCTGACGGCGGGCAATGGTGACGATCGCCTTGTCGCCGATTTCGCGTTCGGCATGATCGAGGATCACGTCGTCGGAGATGACCTTCTGCGCCAGCGCGGTATCGCCATTGACGAGCGCCCGGACGGATTCGGCGACCATCTGCTCGGCCAGACCGCCCATTTCGGAAATCCGCCTGGACAGGAACTTCAAATCATCATCATAGGCAGAATAAATATGTGTCGATGCCATGGGGCTTTATCCTCGAATAACGGGAAGGCTTGGTGTCGCCAAAATCAGCCGAAACGACCCATGATGTAGTCCTGGGTGCGCGGGTCGTCGGGATTGGTGAACATCTTGTCGGTGTCGTTTTCCTCGACAAGATTGCCAAGGTGGAACATGGCGGTGCGCTGCGAGACACGCGCGGCCTGCTGCATGGAGTGGGTGACGATGACGATCGTGTAGTTCTCGCGCAGCTCGTGGATCAGTTCCTCGACCTTGGCGGTGGCGATCGGGTCGAGCGCCGAGCAGGGCTCGTCCATGAGGATGACCTCAGGGCTGACGGCAACGGCACGGGCAATGCAGAGGCGCTGCTGCTGACCGCCGGACAGGCCGGTGCCGGATTCATGCACGCGGTCCTTGACTTCGTTCCAGAGACCGGCGCGCTGCAGGCTGGTCTCGACGATCTGGTCGAGGTCGGCCTTCGACTTGGCAAGGCCATGGATGCGCGGGCCGTAGGAGACGTTTTCGTAGATCGTCTTCGGGAACGGGTTCGGCTTCTGGAAGACCATGCCGACGCGGGCGCGAAGTTCGACGACGTCGATATCGGGATCATAGATATCGTCGGTATCAAGCGTGATCTTGCCGGTGACGCGGCAGCCGTCGATCGTGTCGTTCATGCGGTTGAGGCACCGCAGGAAGGTCGACTTGCCGCAGCCGGACGGGCCGATCAGCGCGGTTACGGTGTTTTCGCGGACGTTCAGGTTCACATCGAAAAGCGCGCGCTTCTCGCCATAGTAAACCGAGACTTCCTTTCCGATCATCTTATACGGGACGTTGCTCATCTTGCGATCCAGCGCCTTTTCAACTGCAGCTTCCGTCAACATGTTCATGATGTTTAACTCCGTTTACCAGCGGCGCTCGAAGCGACGACGCAAGAGGATGGCGCCCATGTTCATGACGATAAGGAACAGGAGCAGGACGATGATGGCACCCGAAGTACGCTCAACGAAGGCACGTTCGGCCTCGTTGGCCCACATATAGACCTGTACGGGCAGAGCCGTCGAGGGATCGAGCGGTGTCGTCGGCGCGTTGGCGACGAAGGCGACCATGCCAATCAGGAGCAGCGGCGCGGTTTCGCCGAGCGCGTGCGCCAGGCCGATGATCGTGCCGGTGAGGATGCCTGGCATGGCGAGCGGTAGAACATGGTGAAACACCATCTGCATCTTCGACGCGCCGAGGCCGAGCGCTGCGGCGCGGATCGACGGCGGCACGGCGCGCAGAGCCGCACGCGTGGCGATGATGATCGTCGGCAGGGTCATCAGCGTCAGCACCAGGCCGCCAACCAGCGAAGCCGAGCGCGGCAGGCCGATGAAGTTGATGAAGACGGAAAGACCGAGCAGGCCGTAGACGATGGAAGGAACCGCGGCGAGGTTGTTGATATTGACCTCGATCAGGTCCGTCAGCTTGTTCTTCGGCGCGAACTCCTCGAGATAGATCGAGGCGGCGACGCCGATCGGCAGAGCGAGCACGAGGACGATCAGCATCAGGTAGAGCGAGCCGATCAGGGCGACGCCCAGGCCTGCGGCCTCCGGACGACTGGAATTGCCGTTGACGAAAAGGCCGGTGTTGAACTGCTTGTGGAGAGCGCCGCTCGCCTTCAGCTCGTTCATCCATGCAACCTGCTTGTCGTTGACCTTGCGGTTCTTCTCATCGACGGAGAGATCGATCTGGCCCTTGCTGGCGCTGTCGACATTGGCGTCGGCGAGCAGGGTGACGTCGACCGTCCTGCCGATGATCGACGGATCGGCGATCACCATATCGCGCAGCTGAATCGGAGCGCTCTTCGACAGCATGGCGGATGCATCGCGCACGTCGGGACGGCTCGAGGCATTGATGTTCAGCTGCTTGACGATCGCGTCACGCAGGAGAACCGGATAGTTGGCGGCGATCAGCACCGAAGGGTCGGTCGCACGCTTGTTGTTCGGATCGATCGCCTTCTCGGAAAATTCGATCGGCAGGGTGATCGCCGTCTGCTGGAAGGCGGTATAGCCTTTGCCGATCACCGTCCACAGCAGGATGAAGAGGAAGACGAGACCGAAGGTGATGGCGGCGATGCCATAGGCCTGGAACCGGCGCTCGGCAGCATAGCGGCGCTTGATGCCGATATCGCGGCGCGCGGGCGCCGTGGAAACGGTGACGCCTGATGTGGGAGAAACAATATCCGTCATTCGTACTGCTCCCGGTATTTGCGCACGATGTAGAGCGCATAGATATTGAGGCAAAGCGTGATGCAGAACAGCGTGATGCCAAGGGCAAAGGCAACCAGCGTCTGCGGCGAGGTGAACTCAAGGTCGCCGGTCAACTGATTGACGATCTTGACGGTCACCGTCGTCATCGGCTCGAAGGGATTGATCTGGATGCGGGCGGCGACGCCGGCGGCCAGCACGACGATCATGGTTTCGCCGATGGCGCGCGAGGCCGTCATCAGCAATGCGCCGACGATGCCGGGAAGGGCTGCCGGCAAGACCACTTTCTTGATGGTTTCGGAGCGTGTGGCACCAAGACCGAGCGAACCGTCACGCAGTGACCGCGGCACGGCGGTGATGATGTCGTCCGACAGCGAGGACACGTAGGGAATCAGCATGATGCCCATGACGATGCCGGCCGTCAGAACGCTCTGCGCCTGGATGAAATTGCTGTAATTGCCGGACAGAAGGCCGCTAATCTGGGCGGAGAAATCGCGCAGGAACGGACCGACGGTGACGAGCGCGAAGAAGCCATAGACGATCGTCGGAATGCCAGCGAGCACTTCAAGCAGCGGCTTGGCGACCCCGCGCAACTTCGGCGAGGCGTATTCGGCCATGTAGATGGCGGCGAAGAGGCCGACCGGCACGGCGACCAGCATGGCGACCAGGCCAATATAGATCGTTCCGAGCAGCAGCGGGATGAGGCCGAACTGACCGAAGGACGAGCTGCCGGCGCCGGCAAAGCGCGGATCCCAGACGGTGCCGAAGAAGAAGTCCATGGCGGGAACGGCGGCAAAGAAGCGGGCGGCTTCCGACAGCATGGAGAACACGATGCCGATCGTCGTCAGAATGGCGATCGAGGAGGCGAGCAGCAGGCCCCAGAGCATGACGCGCTCGACCCGGTTGCGGGCGCGGAAGCGCGGAGCAATGGAGCGCAACGCATAGAAGGCGCCAGCAATGGCGAGAGCGAAGACAACAGCCGTCATGGCGATGCGGCTCGTCATGCTCAGGGCATTGAGCTTTTTGGCGGCGTCGAGCATGTAAGGCAGCGGCTGGCTGGCAAGCGGCACACCCTTTTCGAGGAGCTTGGCCTGCAGGGCAGCCGGATCGTTGCCGACCGCAGCAGTTTCATCCGAGGTCAGCATCGTCAGGCCGCGGGCGACCGTCGCCACCGTCGAATAGCCAAGATCCTGCTCGACCGAGACTTGCGCCTTGATGTCGTCAGGGAAAGCACCGCGAACCGAGGACTGGATGATGCCGGGGCTGATGGAGAGCCAGAGGCAGAGGACGATGAGGGCAGGAAGAACCGCCCAGATCGCCGCATAGGCGCCGTAATAGGCTGGCCGTGAATGCAAAGCGGAGGATCGGCCTCCGGCAAGCGCCGTGGCCCGGCTGCGCGCGACCAGATAGGCGGCGGCGCCGATCACCCCAAGGCACAAAAGTATGATGGATGTGCTCATTCGTTACGTCCCCAGGCCCATAGCCCAAAAAGCCCGGCAGCTTCATCAGCCTGCCTTCGGCTTCAATCACGGAGAAGGAATTCCAACCCTGCAGCTCCAGAACCGGCGGCGCGCAGGGACATAGACAATGCCGGCGCGGGCTGAAAGGCGCCGCGCCGGCAAAGTGATTACATGGACTTGCCGGCTTCGACGTCCTTGCGGATGGCGTCGCGCTCGGCATCCGGAGCGGCAACGAGGCCGTATTCGGCGAGCGGACCGTCAGGGCCGATCATCTGGTCGGATACGAAGAAGTTGACGTATTCCTTCAGGCCAGGAACGGCGCCGAGATGTGCCTTCTTGACGTAGAAGAACAGCGGGCGGGAAACCGGGTAGGTGCCGTTCGCGATCGTTTCGGTGGACGGAACGATACCGCTCATGCTCGCAACCTTGAGCTTGTCGGCATTGTTTTCGTAGAAGGAAAGGCCGAAGACGCCGACGCCGGTCTTGTTGGCGGCGATGCGTGCGAGGGTTTCCGGATAGTCGCCGTCGATGTCGACTGCAACGCCGTCCTTACGGACTGCGACGCAGGCCTTGCCCTGGGCAGCCTTGTCGGCGATTTCCTTGGCGATGACGTCGATTGCGCCAGAGGCCTTGCAGCCGGCGGCGAGCACGTTCTGTTCGAAGACTTCGCGGGTGCCGTGCTTTTCGCCCGGGATGTAGACGGCGATATCAACAGCCGGAAGCTTCGGGTTGACTTCCGACCACTTCTTGTACGGATTGGCGACAAGCTTGCCGTCAACGACGACCTGGGCTGCGAGGGCCTTGTAGATGTCGGCAGGAACATAAGCGACGTCAGGGTTGGAAGCGTCGGTTGCGAAGACGATGCCGTCGTAGCCGATCTTGACTTCCTGGATGTCGGTTACGCCGGCGGCCTTGCAGGCTTCGGCTTCGTTCTTGTTGATCGGACGCGAAGCGTTCGCGATGTCGATAGTGTCTTCACCAACACCCTTGCAGAATTCCTTCAGACCAGCGCCCGTGCCGCCGGATTCAACGACCGGCGTCTTGAAGTTGGTGAAGGTTTCGCCGAAGGACTCGGCAACGATCTTTGCGTAAGGCAGGACGGTGGACGAACCAGCGATCTGAATCTGGTCGCGGGCGACGGCAGCGCCAGCGAAAGCAGCAGTTGCAGCGAGCGCGGCAACGGTGAGCTTGAAGGTGTTCATGTAAATCTCCCGGTATTTGGGCTTGTGTGAGTGCGGCCTTAGAGAGGCCCTCGCATGCCTTTTTTCATCGGCGAGACTCTCTTAGCGCTTTATGCACCGTCCTTTTATGTCAAAGCCGTGAAACATTTGTGACAGGTTAAGCTGCTGATTTGTAATACAGTATTCTGAATTGACCGATCGATCATGTCGGGCGACCGGCAAAGTTCGGTGGTCAGTCCACCTCGCGTTGTAAAAACCAGCCGCACAGCAGAGACGGGCAGTGAGGCGGCGGCTTTCCGCTTCCGCCGTTTCATTAACGTTGTTCCGCGGTGATTTGGGGCCGGCGGAGGTACATGGCGGGGGCATCTCGATTCCCTCTTCTCCCCAGCGGGGAGAAGGTGCCCGTAGGGCGGATGAGGGGCCGGCGAAGCCGGTCTTTCCAATAACCCGTGAACCGTGCAGGCGTCGCCTCGACCATCGTCAAGGCCCTTGGGCAGGCGTGGCGGGATAGGTGAATTGCGTGAGAGGTCTGCCGTGCGGCCCCCTCATCCGCCTGCCGGCACCTTCTCCCCGAGGGGAGAAGAGGACATGCCGCGACCTCTCCGTTCCCCGCCCAGTTCTCATAGAGCATTGCGTCAGAACCGCACCGTAAAATTGGTGCCCTTGCCGACTTCCGACTTGACGATCAGCCGTGCCCGGTGGCGGGTGAGGATGTGTTTGACGATGGCGAGGCCGAGGCCGGTGCCCTTTTTCGAGCGGCTGTCCTCGATGCTGACGCGGTAGAAGCGCTCGGTCAGCCGCGGCACATGCTCGGCCGGAATGCCTGGGCCCTTGTCGACGATGCTGACCTCGATCGGCTGACCGGTGCCGTTCTTCAGCCAGACATCGACGACCTCGCCCTCCTGGCCGTATTTGCAGGCGTTTTCCATCAGGTTCTCGAAGACCTGGACAAGCTCGTCGCGGTCTCCGAGCACCTCGACCTTGCCGTCGGGCAGATGCAGGTTGATGACGACGCCGACATCCTTTGCCAGCGGCACCAGCGCATCTCTGACATGGCCGAGCAGCGGCACCAGATCGACCTTCTCATCCGGGGCGATGTGCGATTTCAGCTCCAGGCGCGAGAGCGACAGCAGGTCGTCGACCAGCCGGCTCATGCGCGTCGTCTGATCGAGCATGATGTTGAGGAAACGCGCCTGCGCCTTCAGATCGTTCTTCGCCGGCCCCTGGATGGTTTCGATGAAGCCGCGCAGCGAGGCAAGCGGCGTGCGCAGCTCGTGGCTGGCATTGGCGACGAAATCCGACCGCATGCGATCGATGCGGCGGACCTCCGATATATCGCGGAAGGACAGGATGAAATAGCGCTCATGCGGGCCGTCATCGGCTGCGAATTCTATGGGCGCGCTGCGGACGATATAGACGCGCTCGGACGGCAGCCGCTCGGCATGCTCTATCTGGTTCGGAGCGTTGGTGGCGATGGTTTCGCGCACCATGTCGAGCACGCCGGGCGAGCGCAGGCGGGCCGATATATGGGCGCCGAGCGCCACTTCGCCAAAAGCTTTCTCGGCAGCACGGTTCTGGAAGAGCACCGAGGCGTCGTCCGACAACACCATGACCGGGATATCGAGGCCGGAGAGCGTGGCGGAAACCTCCGGCAGGCGGCTTGGCGGCGCCTCAGGCTCGATCTCCACCGGCGGGGCCGGTTCGGCCTCGATGATCGGCGCCTCATTGAAAAGCGCGGTGAGGATCATCACAAGCAGGAGGACAAGCACAACCCACTTGTTCATGCCGGCGGCAAGCGCGGCGAGCGCGCTGAGGATCGCCGCAAGCAGCACCGGCCGTTCGCGCCTTATGCGCGCCAACAGGCTTTTTCTCCACGGAATTTCGTCTGGCAAGTGCCCTCGCGGCGTCGATTCGTTTTTCTCTATATTGAACTCTGCCTGATAGCGGCAATTCATGACAGAAGTTTTCGGGTGGCCGCACCTCAAGCGAAAGGCCGCAGCCGAAACCCACGAAAAATGATCGGCCGCCCGTGAAAGATTTGATTTTCAACGGTAACTATGTTCGCCTGCAGAAAGAGAACAATCAGGCCGAGGAGCACCATATGGACGAGAAGGTCGAAAACAGGGCCGTGGAGCTGGAGATCCGCGGAAAGAAACGCATCTTCGATGTCGACGATCCTACCCTGCCGGCCTGGGTCGAGGAACGCGCACTGGAATCCGGCGACTTTCCCCACAAGAGGAAGCTCAAGGAGGAGGACTATCTGGAGCAGTTGGAAAAGCTGCAGATCGAACTCGTCAAGGTGCAGTTCTGGCTGCAGGCTACCGGCAAGCGGGTGATGGCGCTGTTCGAGGGGCGCGACGCTGCCGGCAAGGGCGGTGCGATCTCGGCCTCCTCGGCGCATATGAACCCACGCCTTGCGCGCGTCGTGGCGCTGACCAAGCCGACCGAGCGCGAACAGGGGCAATGGTATTTCCAGCGTTATGTCGCGCAGTTTCCGACATCAGGCGAATTCGTGCTGTTCGACCGCTCCTGGTACAACCGCGCCGGCGTCGAGCCGGTCATGGGTTTCTGCACGCCGCAGCAATATGAGGACTTCCTCAAACAGGCGCCGCAACTCGAAAAGATCATCGCCCACGAGGGCATCTTCTTCTTCAAATTCTATCTCGATATCGGCCGCGAGATGCAGTTGAAGCGTTTCCACGATCGCCGGCATGATCCGCTGAAGGTCTGGAAACTGTCGTCGATGGACATCGCGGCGCTGACGAAATGGGACGATTACAGCGACAAGCGCAACCGGATGCTGAAGGAAACCCATACGGATTTCGCGCCCTGGACGGTAATCCACGGCAATGACAAGCGGCGCGCGCGCCTCGAACTCATCCGCCACATGCTGAACAGGATGGATTATGACGGCAAGAACAAACAGGCGCTCGGCACGGTCGATGCAGAGATCATCGGCTCAGGGCCTGGATTTCTGAAATAGGCGCCGCGCGGAGTTACCGGCTCTGCCGGGACCGGAGTCACCGTTTGCACGGGACTGAGGTCACCGGCTCTGCCGGGACCGGAGTCACTGCCCCGGCAGGATGCGGATGGCGAAGAGGTTGATGCCGCGCGCCTTGCCGTCGAGATCGCTGTTGATCGTCAGCGTGCCCGGCGAATTCGGCGCCAGCGAGCGGTCGAACTTCACCTGCAGCAGCGCGTCCGATTTTTCCCGGGTGACGTTGAAGCGATGGCGGGCGCAATTGCCGAGCGTCTGGAAATTGCACTCGACGGTGACCTGGGTCGGCTCGTCGCTGGTCGACTGCAGCGTCAGCGCGATCGTCGAGGATTTGCCGGCCAACTGCTGCAGCACCGAAGGCGGGACGCTGATCGAGACATTGCCATCGGCTGCACCGCTTTCGGAAATCAGCCGGACGGCGGGGCCATCATTCTCGTCGATTTTTTCGATGCGCGCCCGCGGGCCGCTTTGAATCTTGTCGGCGTCCTCAGGTTTGAACAGCGGGATCCAATCGGCCGAGAAACTGTTCTGCGGGTCGATGGTCACCGGCTGATCGGTGTGAGAGCCCGCATTCCCGGCGCTATCGTCATTGCCGGTGAAATCCTCGGGCTGGGTGCTTGCCGGCGGATTGGCGACGCTGGTGTCGCGCTCGGCCGCCGTCATCAGCAGGCCCGATGTATGTGCCCACCAGGCGCCGATGCCGATGAAGGCGAGCAGGACGCACCAGACGAGCAGCCTCGAAAAAAACTTGCGCGGCTTGCGGCGGCCTGCCGCCCGCTCCGGGCGGAAATCCATATTGGTGGCGCGCTGACCGCGGGCAAGGCGTTCCTCGCCGACGGGGGCGGCAGCCAGGTGATCGGCATTGCCGGCATGCACGTCGTCGAGGCTGGACTCGTCGCCGCGGCTGAAGGCCACCTCGGGGGTGCGGGTTTCGCCTGCGGGCACGGGACTATCGATAAGGCTGTCGATATCGGCCACTTCACCGCGCGGAACCGGCGGCGCCGGCATTTCCACGACCGGCGGCACGGGCACTTCAGGCGGCCTCTGGCGGGGGTGAAGGCGCTCGCGCTCCTCGCCTTCGATGGCGTGGATGGTGCTTTCCAGGCGATGGCGGTGATGGGCGACGACCTCGGTGTCGGTGATATCCTGCTTGCGCAGGCCGGCTTCCAGCGCCTGGCGGGCCGACTGATAGATCCTCGCTCGAACCTCCGGATTATCGCGATCGGAATTTTCGAGCGCAGTTCTGATGGCCGTTTCTAATCCGCTCACGTCAAGTCCTTCACCTTGAATTCGGCATCGGACTGCAATCCCCGCCGTTCTCCATCAAAATTCGGTAGCGGCAAGTGCGGCAAACCGCAAGCCTTGCGAGGGCGGGCCGCGGTTGATCGGCGGGGATAGTCGGCAGGTTTCACCGCTTGCGGGCCTTATTATATGAGCTTTCTCGGACGTATATATTCCGGCTGAAATCGACGAAGGCATGGCAGCCGCTCTTTTATCGCATTTTCATCTCTGTTATGAGATTGACGTTTTCGTAAACGTCAGTGGAAGCGGTGAACCATGGCCCTGCCCCCGATCCTCAAGGACAGATTGAGACTGCCGGTCGTCGGCTCGCCGCTGTTCATCATCTCGCATCCGGCGCTGACGCTGGCGCAATGCAAGGCAGGCATCGTCGGCGCGTTTCCGGCGCTGAACGCCCGGCCGGAAAGCCAGCTCGACGAATGGCTGGCCGAGATTACCGAGGAGCTTGCCCGCCACGACACCGCCCATCCCGAGCGGCCGGCCGCCCCCTTTGCCGTCAACCAGATCGTCCACATGTCGAACAAGCGGCTGGAGCATGACCTCTTGCTCTGCGTCAAATACAAGGTGCCGATCGTCATCTCCTCGCTCGGCGCCGTGCCTGAGGTCAACGCCGCCGTGCACTCCTATGGCGGCATCGTGCTGCATGACATCATCAACAACCGCCATGCCCATTCGGCGATCCGCAAGGGAGCCGACGGGCTGATCGCAGTTGCCGCCGGGGCCGGCGGCCATGCCGGCACGCTGTCGCCCTTTGCCCTCGTCCAGGAAATCCGCGAATGGTTCGACGGGCCGCTGCTGCTGGCAGGCGCCATCGCCACCGGCGGCGCCATCCTCGCCGCAGAAGCGATGGGCGCCGACATGGCCTATATCGGCTCGCCCTTCATCGCAACGCAAGAGGCGCGCGCCGCGGACGCCTACAAGCAGGCGATCGTCGAAGGCGCCGCTGGCGATATCGTCTATTCCAACTATTTCACGGGCGTGCACGGCAACTATTTGAAGCCCTCGATCGTCGCCGCCGGCATGGACCCCGACAACCTCCCCTTAGCCGATGCCTCGAAGTTGGATTTCGAGCAGGCTATCGGCGGCGCCAAGGCCTGGAAGGACATCTGGGGCAGCGGCCAGGGCATCAGCGCCGTCAAGGCGGTCGAGCCGGTCAAAAAACTCGTCGACCGGCTGGAAGCCGAATACAGGGCGGCGCGCGCCCGGCTGGCGCTCTGAGGCGCGCCTTCCCGCCCCCTCCCTCTTTTTTGCCAAAGCCATGACAGGGTGCTTGAATTCTTCGATCAATGCCTGTATCAGCGCCATGCAAATCGCAGGCCGCATGCTTCGGCCGCGAGGGGCCGCTTTAGCTCAGGTGGTAGAGCACATCATTCGTAATGATGGGGTCGCAGGTTCGAGTCCTGCAAGCGGCACCAGTTCTTCGCGTGCTGAAAATCTATATTTTAAGCCTCTCTTAAAAGTCTGAATCCATCCTATAGACTGCTTTTGGCCACTCGGCCGGCAAAGCTTCAACAGTTTGAGAGCTGCTTCACTCAAGGGGCTGGCTGCCCTTCATCTACATATGCGCGACCAATGCCGATCGAACGAGAGCAGGTTAGCGATTAGGAGGATCCATGAAGACATCGCTTTTAAGCATCGCGCTTTTCACAATTACCCTATCCGCTGCGCAGGCAGCAGACTTCCCTCTCGCCTCGTGTGCTGGATGGAACGGAACGCTCGTCAGCAGGACCGGCACCGATTCAAGCACTGCCGTTATCACAGGCAAGCTCACTCGGGCCGACTTCCAGGAATATTGCAAGCGAGACCCGGGATGGGAGACAACAGTCCATGGCGGCAAACTTACCGTCAAGCAGTGCGTGGCGATGTACACAAAAGAGAATGGGAAAGACACTTTCCGTTCCACCGCCAATTGCAGCGAAGGCACCCTCTCCTTCGAACCTTCTGCCGGAAAACCGGTGAGCGTCACTTTCCCATTACCAGAGAATTCAGACGTTTCGTGCGCTTCGGGGATGCCGCCGCTGATCGAGCAATTCAGGCTTCTCTGCCCTCAGGCGGCACGGGAGTTTCATTTGATGGATGACGAATAACAGTGGGTGGATTCGGCATGCTCTCACTACTGCTTCTCCATGAAGCTTTGAGGCGGTATTTCGAGTCAGCTCTCAAATGATGGCGGGGTTGCGCCCTGCGCCGCTGACCGGTCCGCATAAGCGCGAGGACGAGCGCCGATCTGCATAGCCAGCACGGTCCGAACAATTCCCACGCTGCGGCCGATCTGGCTTCAAACAAAATTTCGAGCCTCGACAGCCGGCTTTTCTGCCCATCATGGAGATACAGGTCCAGTAGTCGCCCAAGCCGTTATCTGTCCCAATCAAACGACCGTGAAAACCGCAACTACGACAGCAACAATGCCACCCCCGTTCCGGTTTCCTCCCCTGAGACAACAAGCATGGAGAAAATCATGTCCTGCAAGTTCATCGCGATATCATTGCTTTCGATCGGCCTGGCCGGTTCGGCCATGGCGCAGACGGCCGGAGGTGCGGATGCCAATGGGCGGCTTTCGGTGGCGCCGATTATCGGCGGATCGGGGAGTTCGGGCGCCGGTTCCGCCGGCGCCGGGTCGGCGGGCACTGGTTCTGTCGGCGGCGGTGCAATGGGTACCGGGTCTGTTGGCACCGGTTCTGTCGGCACCGATCCCGGCACCACCGGCAGCACGACCGGCAATGGCGGCGTCAATCTCAATAGCGGCCGCAGCACGATCAATCCCGGCGGGGTCAATCCCAACCTGCAGCAGACGCCGGGTTGCGCGGGAGCGGCCGGCACGGGCACGGATAACAGCTCGGTCGGCGATGCGTGCCCGCGATGAGGCCCGCGATGAGGATAGAGCGATTGTTCGCCTACCCTCCGACAGAATGAAGGCCCGGCGTCGCTCAGCCCGGGCCTTCGCTTTCGACCGAAGGTCCCTGACATCGCGCGAAAAGGATCGCTGCCGTCAGAAACCGGTCGCGGCCTGCTTTACCGTTCGGCCCTGAAGACGTAAAAGAGCCACATCACTCCGCAAGCGGCGCATCGCCCCACACCAAAGCCAGCCTGCCGATATTTCCGGCATCTGCGGAGCACCCGAAGAGGATCGTCATGTCGAATGCAGCGCAACGCTCGAACCGCGTGCTTATCGTCGCCACCATCATGCTCGCGACCTTCATGGTGGCGATCGAGGCGACGATCGTGGCGACCGCGATGCCGCGCATCGTCGGGCAGCTCGGCGGCTTTTCCTATTACAGCTGGGTGTTTTCGGCCTTCCTGCTGGCGCAGTCGACGACCACGGTCATCTACGGCAAGCTTTCCGACATCTTTGGGCGCAAGCCGGTGCTGATCGGCGGCATTCTGATCTTCCTCGCCGGCTCTTTGCTCTGCGGGCTGGCTTGGTCGATGATGTCGCTGGTGCTGTTCCGGCTGCTGCAGGGGCTCGGCGCCGGGGCCATCCAGCCGGTGACGACGACGATCATCGGCGATCTCTTCAAGCTCGAGGAGCGCGGCCGTGTGCAGGGCTTCATGGCGACCGTCTGGGCGACATCGGCCGTCGTCGGGCCGCTTGCCGGCGGCATCATCGTCGACAACATCTCCTGGGCCTGGATCTTCTGGATCAACCTGCCGATCGGCATCATCTCGATCATCGCCTTCATGATCTTCCTGAAGGAGGACGTGGCCCACAAGCAGGCCAAGATCGATTACCTCGGAGCGGCGCTGTTTTCGATCTCGATCGTCGCACTTCTCATCATGCTGACGGAAACCGATGCCAGCGCCTGGATTCTGATTTCGCTCTTCGCCGCCTTCGTGGTCGCGGGCCTTTTCTTTCTCGCCCAGGAGAAGCGGGCGCCGGAGCCGATCATTTCGATCCCGCTCTGGAGCCGAAGGCTGATTGCGACCAGCAATGCGGCAACGCTGCTTGCCGGCATGGCGCTGATCGGGCTTTCGACAATCCTGCCGATCTATGTGCAGGGCGTGCTCGGCCGTTCGCCCGTTGTCGCCGGCTTCACGCTCACCATGCTCGTCGTCGGCTGGCCCCTGGCGGTGATCCTCTCCGGCCGCTTCTACAAGGCCTTCGGCATCCGCCGCACCTTGCGCGTCGGCAGCCTGATGTTTCCCTTCGGCGCCTGTTTCCTGTTGTTCCTGACCCCTGACAGTTCGCCGGTCGTTGCCGGCACCGGCTCGTTTTTTATGGGCTTCGGCATGGGTCTCATCAGCCTAACCAGCATCGTGCTGGTGCAGGAGAGCGTCGAATGGTCGATGCGCGGCAGCGCCACGGCCTCGATCATCTTTTCCCGCAGCCTCGGCAATACGCTCGGCGCCACCGTGCTCGGCGCCATCCTCAATGCCGGCATCAACCACTATGCGAGCGGCGAGGCGGTGGCAGGCCTGCATGAGGCGCTGAACCAGCCGACCGGGCTTTCGGCACTCGCCGCCGACCCGGCGATCCGCGCCGTCTTCAACGCGGCCCTGCACTGGAGCTTCTGGAGCGTGGTCGTTGTTGCGGTGTTGACCTTCTTCACCACCTGGCTGATCCCGGTCGGTCATGGCCAGAAGCGTGAGGGGGCGGCTGTCGCAAGCGAGGCGGCTTCGCATTAACGCGGTTCAGCTTGTGGAAGCGCAGAAATGCTGCGTTTCCACAGCGGTGGATTGGGTTGGGAGAGCTGAAGGAATTCTGCAGCAGCCTATCGCGTGCCTGTGATCACAGTTGCCGTTGAGCGAAGGTGAACCTTTCCATCGCTGACGGATTGTAGCGCCAGCTCCAGGACCTCGCCACGGATCCTCTCCCGTGTCGCCGCATCGGCCCTGGAAAGTCCGGCGACCACAGGCGCGGCGATCTCGGTCATGAAGTCCCAGTAGCGCTCCGGGGTATCGTGCACCATCATCGCCGACACCTCTTCCTCGGCGACATCGCGAAAGCCCGCCCCTCTGAAGGTCTCGGCCATCATGCCTTCCGCCGCGCAGCGGAACAGGCCCGGAGAACCGGGCGGCGGCGGCGGCATTTCCACGTGGCGGGCGATCGTGCCCATGACCGTGGTCGCCCATGGATTCTTGGCAGGAGCGCTCCAGACTGCGGCGCAGACGCGTGCACCGGGCTTTGCCACGCGCGCCATTTCCCTGGCGGCGGCAGCGACATCCGGGAAGAACATGAACCCGAACCGGCATAGGACGGCGTCGAAACTGGCATCGGCAAAAGGCAACGCGCCCGCATCGCATAATTGAGTTTTGAAGTTTTTGAGGCCACGCGTGGCCGCATTTTCGGCGGCAGCAGTCAGCATATTTTCCGAGAGATCGGTGACGACAACTTGACCGTCGGGGATTGCGGCGGCCGCCGTCAGGCCGGGTTCGCCAGTGCCGGCGGCTATGTCGAGCACGCTGAAGCCGCTGGAGAGATTGGCGCGCCGAAGCATGGCGTCGCCAAACGGCGCGAGCCAACCGAGAACCAGGCTGTCCCATTTTTTCCAGCCGGCCGAAAACTTGTTCCAGGTCTCTCGTTGCTGGTTACGGATATCGTCGAGATTTGCTGACATGCCCCGCCTCCCCCCACGCGCCAACCGGCAGAGCCGGGAATGCCGACACTATGGGCCGCTGATGGCGGGATTCAATTGAAATAAGCGCCATTGCGCGGCAAATGCCACGATTGCTGCAATCCGGCGGCAGCTTTGGGCCGAGAAGATATAAACGCCCCTGCTGCCCGTGAGATCATCGCACACTTGCCCCCCAACGCCGGCCGGACAGTCGCAGGCAGAAAGCTTGGCTGAAGCGCCGCCTCAACCTCCCTCATCAGGTCAGTTCGGCCCGGGGCCGGCTTTGTTCGGTTTCGTTGGTGGATGGCGTCCCTGACGCGGGCGGCTGCGCCGAGAGTGTCTCCCTCCGCCCGCCCCATGCTCCGTCATGCTCGGCCTTGAGCCGAGCATCCACACCGCATCCGCCAGCAGCCACGGCATGGATCCCAGGCTCAAGGCCTGGGATGACGGAGGGTGGGGTTGGCTTTCTCGCCAAACTCGTCCCCGACCTACTGAGGCACACCGACAGCGGTTCAACCATGCATCCAGCTGCTTCGGCTTACGGATGAGCGGACAATCCCGTCGAGTTTTCAATGATATCCGCCAGAAGCAAACATCTGCAGCAGCCATAGCCAGCGAACTCAGCAGCGCCGAGGCACTCCCATGACTGCCTTGTGTAAATCCCCAAAAAGCAGTTAGCTGCCATCGTTGGGGACGCTCATTCCTGCACGGCTGCTGAAATGCGTCCGCATTTCGAGGGATATCTCGTGCTCTGGTCCAAACCCCTGAGACTGCACCTCGGCGTCCTGGTCGTCGCATCGCTGCTTTGCACGTCGACGCCGATCATCTGGTTGGCGTTCAGGCAGGGAAGCAGTGCTGCAGTCAGCGCCGGCGTGCAGCAGATGCGCGAGATGAGCCTGCGGCTGATCGAGGGATACCGCAATACGCTGCAGGGCGGCACCGAGGCGGTGGCGCTGGCATCAACCCTGCCGCTGCTCGCCTCCCCGCCGCCGCAGGATATCGCGGCAAAACAGCAATTCTTCCTGGAGATCCTGCGCAACGTCCCCAATGCGACGAGCATCTACACCGGCTACCCCGACGGTTCGTACCTGCAGGTCATCAACACCGAAAGGCGGGATGTTCGCCAGACGCTGGCGGCACCCGACCGTACGGCTTTCGCGATCAGGACGATCGCCGGCAGACAAGGTGCTGATGTCACCTCGACGCTGCGGTTTCTCGACAGGGATGCAAAGCCGATCGGCGAGCGGGAAATCGACTATGCATTCTTCGACCCCAGGCAACGGCCGTGGTATCAATCCGCCGTTCAGCACGGCGTGCCGGTGTCTGTTGGGCCCTATGTCACCGGAACGCTCAAGGTTCCGACGCTGACGATCGCAGCCCCGATGCGGGACAATGGTCAGGTGGTCGTCGGCATCAACATTCACCTGCAGACCATCAGTCGCCTGCTGGACGCGCAGGAGATTTCGCCGCGGGCGCGCGGCTACATCATCGACGATGCCGATGATCTGATCGCTCATTCCGACCCGGCGACCATGGAAAGGCTTCTCGGCATATGGTCGAAAAATGCCGATGGCGCCGTTGCCGTCGATACGACGACAGACAGTTACGACACGAGCCTGGAAACGGTGGCGAGGCTCAGGCGCGATCCTGCCTTTGCCAATGGCGGCGTGGCGCGGATCGATCTCGATGGCGAACGCCAGATCCTGCAGATCGCCCCGGTCGGCGTGTCGGGTCTGTTCAAGGGAAGCGTCGCCGCAATCGTCGTGCCTCTGGAAGATCTGGTGGCTGAGGCCAATCGGCTGCTCCTGCACAATCTCCTGATTGCGGCTGCCTTCGTGTTCGCGGGTGTCGCGGCATCGGTGCTGCTGTCGCGCATGGTCAGCCGCTCCCTCTATCGGCTGGCCGACGAGGCGCGCAGGATCGGCGACCTCGACGTCGGCGAGAAAGGTGTCTCCCACTCCTGGATATCGGAGATCAACACGCTGGCGAGCGCGCTGGCGGCAAGCCGCCATGCCATCAGCCAGTTTGCCCTCTATGTTCCGCGTGAAGTCGTGAGAAGGATCGTCAATCCCGAAGGGCGAGCGGTCGCCAAGGCGCAGCGGCAGGATGTGACCGTGCTGTTCACCGACATCAGGGACTTCACCACCATCTCCGAGCAGCATTCGCCTGAGGAGGTTGTGGACACGCTGTCGGCCTATTTCGAACTCTTGAACACCATCGCCGAGCGCCATGGCGGCACTGTCGTGCAATATCTCGGCGATTCCATTTTCGTCATGTGGAACGCCCCAGTTCCAGATGCCAACCATGCCGAAAACGGCTGCCGCTGTGCGCTTGCCATGAAATCGGCGGTCGACGACCTGAATGAACTCAACGGTCAGAATGGCCGTCCCGCGCTCGTCACGCGATTTGGATTGCACACCGGCCCGGCGGTCGTCGGCAGTTTCGGAGCGATTTCGCGCCAGCAGTACACGGCCATGGGAGATACGATCAATGTCGCTTCACGGCTGGAAGGATTGAACAAGGAATTTAACACATCGATCCTGGTGAGCGCCGCCATCCACGATGCTGTCGGCACCCGCTTCGAACTTCGCTCGCTGGGCCTGGCGCAGGTCAAGGGGCGCGCTGAGAAGGTCGATCTATGGGAGTTGGTTGGGGAAAGCCGGAGGACGCAGGAGAGAGGTTGAGGCGTTCGGGTTGCTACCAACGGCAGCTTCGCGCCAGCCGCCAACGGCCTTTGTGGCGTCGTAAACTTTTTCTATTTCTTCCGTCAATTTAATCATGGCCGTCAAAGGTATCGCCAATGGGATGGGAAGCACTCGGGCAATGGGGTGAAGACGCGGTTCGCATCGAACCGCTCACGGGTGGAGTTGCCAACGACGTGTGGAGCGTTCGCGTCCACGGGCAGATCGCGGTCGCTCGTCTCGGCTCCAGGAGCGACGCTGACCTCGCATGGGAAGCCGAGCTGCTCCAATACCTCGGCCGTGAAGGTATGACGGTTCCGGTACCGATCCCGACGACTGACGGCCGGCTGTTCGTGGACGGGCTGGTGGTGATGAAATACATGGAGGGCGGACCACCCGAGACCGGCTCCGACTGGCGTCGCGTCGCCGACACACTGCGCGAGCTGCATCGGCTGACGCAGGGTTGGCCGCAGCGCCCGGGCTGGCGATCGTCGAGCGACCTCCTGCATACTGAGACCGGAACGAGGATCAACCTGACCGCGATGCCGCTTGAGGCCGTTATTCGATGTCGAGCAGCGTGGGCGCAGCTCATCGGCCGTCAGACGTGCGTTGTCCACGGCAATCCCAACAGCCCTGCCAACGTCCGCATGACTGCAGATCGGGTCGCGTTGATCGACTGGGATGAGTCCCATGTCGACGTCCCCGACCTTGACCTGGTGCTGCCCGGCAACGCCGCCGATCTCGACGACGGCGCACATGACATGGCCGCGCAAGCCTCAGCCGCATGGGAAGCAGCCGTCTGCTGGCCAGACGATTACGCAGTCAAGCGGCTTGCCGAAGTTCGAGCGGTCTAAGCCGTTTCGAAGGCGCGCTGTCACGCGCTCGCACTGAGCGTGACTAGAAGTTCATCCAACTGCTCGAACTGCTCGGGCAGCGCGTCCTCCATGCCGACGAAAGACTGGTCGAGCGCTTCCTTCGAGGGATAGAGTTCCTGCAGGACCAGCAGCGTCCTGCCGTCCTCTTCCTCGAAGGTCACCGTGGTGACGGCGCCCTCCTCCCCGCCTTCGTCATTGGTCCAGACGAGGCGCGATGGCGGCGACACGTCGAGATACTTGCCGAAGAAGGCCATGGCGTCCGAGGCGTCGCGTCCGAACGCGATGCGATAGCTGCCCCCGGTGCGAACATCCATCTCGCAGGAAAGGATCGGCACGCCCATCGACTTCGGCGCCCACCACAGCTTGAACAATTCGGGCTTGGTCCACGCGTCGAATACGAGGCGAACCGGGGCGTTGAAGGTGCGCGTCACCACGAGTTCAAGCTCGGATCTCCGTTCGACCGCCGTGCGGCCGTTACTCACTTTGTTTCCCATCGATTTTCTCCCTCCGTTTCAGGGCCTCGACCACTTCATCCAGCGCATCGAAGCGTGCGTTCCAGATCTGGCGGCGCGCCTCGATCCAGGCCGCCTCCTCCTCGAGCCCGCGTGAGCCCAGCCTGCAGGTCCGCACTCGCCCGACCTTCTCCGTCGTCACCAGTCCCGCCTGCTCCAGGAGACTGACGTGCTTCTTCATGCCCGTGAGGCTCATGTGGAACGTCTCTGCAAGCTCCGTGATCGAAGCATCCGCACTGCCGAGCTGCTCCAGAACGCCGCGTCGCGTGGCGTCCGAGAGCGCGGCAAAGGAAGCATCAAGACGAGCTGTCGAAAACTGAACCATCTGGTTCAGTATCTAGCACGCGGATCGGCGTCATGCAAGGGGCGGAAATCGGCCTCAGCTTGGTGACTAGCGTTGGAAAGTGAGGTGGATGGTGCCGCTCGGTGACGTTTCGGTCTTGACGGCGCAGCCGGCTTCCAAGCCGCGCAGATCATCCCATAGGCGGATGCCGCGCCCGAGCAAAATCGGCGTGATGGCAACATGAAGGCGGTCGACAAGGCCAGCTTTGAGATAGTCGCGAACGACCGAGGGACCACCGCCTATCCTCACATCCCTACCGTTTGCGACCCCCACGGCCTGCTGGAGCGCATCATCGGCGGTGGCATTGAGGAAGTGGAACGTCGTCCCGCCGGCCATCTCGATGGAGGGCCGTGGCTTGCGGGTGAGGACGAAGACCGGACACCCGAACGGTGGCTCGTCGCCCCACCATCCGCGCCAGTTCGGATCGTCGGGAAAGTTGTGGAGACCGAACATGCCGGCGCCCATGATCTCGGCGCCCACATTCTCGAAATATTCCTTCGCGTATTCGTCGTCGAGACCTGTGGTTCCCGCTCCCGTCGCATCCTTGAGCACGCGCTCGCGGAACGTTCGCGTTGCCGCATAGGCGCCGGCGAGACGCGGCCAGTCCTCGCCGAACGGGCTTTCGGGCGTCTGGTCCGTCGTTGTCGCGAAACCATCGAGCGAGATCATGAGATCGACACGAACGACCATTGGAGTCCTCCTTGAAAGGTGTTCCGCCACAGCGGCTCCTGCATTCGGGGCTGAACACTAAGGCAACTACCTTCATATTTCGAGCCGGACACTAAGGCAAGTACCTTTTTATCCTTGACCGCCACCCCCGACCAATTTACGGATTGATATGCCTTACCATTCGACCCCCCTCGATCTCGCCTTTCACGCTCTCAGCGACCCGACCCGCCGCGCCGTGGTGTCGCGGCTGGTCGAAGGCGAGTTGCCGGTCAGCGCGCTCGCCGAGCCTTTCGACATGGCGCTGCCCTCCTTCGCCCAGCATCTCAGGGTGCTGGAAGATTGTGGGCTGATCGCCAGCGAGAAGCGCGGGCGGAGCCGCTGGTGCCGGCTGGTGCAGGCGCGTTTCGACGAGGCGGCGGACTGGATGATATCGGAGCGCCGGCGCTGGACCGAGCGGCTGGATCGGCTCGAAGTCTACCTGGACAAAACCGAAGAGGATGACGAAGGACATGGCAAATCTGTTTGAGACATGGTCGCTCGACCGCGAAATCGTGCTGGTGAAGCTGCTCAACCACCCACGCGACAAGGTGTTTGCCGCCTGGATGGACCCCAAGGCGCTTGGCGAATGGTACGGCCCGGCCGGCCTCAGCATCGAGACCCACGAAGCCGATATCCGCGAGGGCGGGGTCTGGCGCTTCGACATGGTGGGTGTGTTCGAGGGCAAGCAGCAGCGCTTCCCGAACCTCATGCGCTTTCTGGAGATCGTGCCGAACGAGCGGATCGTGATGGACTATGGCACGCCCGACCCCGACGACCCCGACCGTTTCCGCGCCACGGTGACCTTCGACGAGCAGGCCGACGGCAAGACGGTGCTGACCATGCGCCAGCTCCACCCCAGCGCCAAGCGGCGTCAGGTGGTCATCGGCTTCGGCGCGGTGGAGTACGGGCTGCAGACGCTTGATGGACTCGCCGCCTGGCTGGACCGCTGAGCCCTTGGTGGCTCGGTCCTGGCCGCACGGTGCCCGCAGGAAGGGGACGAAGGTGCGGCCACTGTCCTCTTCTCCCCAGCGGGGGTCCGAAGGATGGGTCGAGACCTGTGGCTCGACCCCGGTCGGTGCCGGAGCGATAGCGAGGCGATGAGGGGGTAAGCGGCAAGGCCGCGAATGCGCTGAGCGCGAGCGAAGGGCAATGAATAGTGTGCCGTGTGTCGCTCATCCGACCCTGCGGGCCACCCCACCTGGGTCGAGCCACGTGTCTCGACCCGTCCTTCGGACCCCCGCTGGGGAGAAGAGGGAGCCTCCTCGATCAGGATCAGACCGCTCCGCTGCCGAAGGCATCCCGGATATCGAAGCGGACGATCTTGTCGCCTTGCATGCGAAAGACATGCGTCACGGTCTTGTCCTTCAGGCCATGACTTTGATTTTCCAGTGGCCGGCCATCGAGGTCAAAGACCGACTGGATTACCTCGACAGCGACGGCGCCATCTGGCGTTTCTTCAAATGCGACCGGCTCGACGTGGGGACTAATGACAGCCCACTGGCGTGTCCAATAGTCGCGCACGGCCTCACGGCCATTGATATGGCCGCCCTCCATGCCGTTGGCCCAGGCGACATCATCGGAAAGAACGGCCAGGACAGCGTCGATTTCTCTGGCATTGGAGCTGGCATAGATGCGCTTGATCATTTCGACGTCATTTTTAGACATGTCGTTTCCTCAATGGAGATTGAACTATTCGCTGGGCGGCATCGAAATGACATTGTCTCACGCCGCACATCAAGATACATATGTACATATATATCTCGCGGTCAAGCGCAGGCAAGGGGGACGGAAATGAATGAAGACGTGCTTTCAACGCCGGGGCATCTCATCAGTCTTGCGGCGCGGGGGTTTATCCGCCTCAGCGAGTCACGCCTTAAACCGCTCGGCTTCGGTGTCGGCCAGTTGCCCGTCCTGGTAGCGCTGCAAGATGGCAAAGCCAGCACGCAGCGCGACCTCGCCCGCTTTGCCAGGGTCGAGCAACCGCCGATGGCGCAGATGCTCGCACGCATGGAGAGGGATGGCTTGATTGAGCGCACACCCGACCCGGCTGACGGTCGCAGCAGCCGCATCGTGCTGACGAAAGCCGCGCAGGAACGCATGCCTGAGGCAATCACAGCCTTGTTCCGGGGCAATCGTGAGGCATTGACCGGCTTCACGGATGCGGAAGCGGGACAACTTGTCGATCTGCTCAAGCGGCTGATCGAAAATCTGGATCAGATTGCAAGCGCGGAGTCTCCGCTGCGCGATTGATGATTTTGTGACCAAGCCGACTTCATTTTCCGTTCTGAGGCTGCGGCGCATTGCTCGCGGTCGTGCTGCCTTTCGGTGGGGAGCGGCGGTTCTCTAGAACGCGTGACAGCAGGTTCGGTTTTCTCGTGCGCTTGATAAGATCGATATCGCTGACCAGCTTTGCGCCGCCCTCGCGCCGCTCGAGCGTGATCTTGCGGCTATGAAAGGCTTCCAGCTCGGCGCGATGCGCGACGCTGATGATGGTGACCTCAGGCAATTCATCGATCACCATCTGCATCATCTTGTCCTGGCTCTTCTCATCGAGTGCCGAGGTTGCTTCATCCAGCACGATAATATCGGGTTGATGCAGCAGGAGACGCGCAAAGGCGAGCCGCTGCTTTTCGCCGCCCGACAAGGTCTGGTCCCAGGGCGCCTCTTCCTCGATCCTGTCCTTCAGATAATCCAGTCCCACCTTGTCGAGGGCCGACTTGATCTCATCCAGCGGCCAGCTATCGGCGGCGCCTGGATAGGCGACGGCACGGCCAAGCGTCCCGGAAGGAATATAGGGCCGTTGCGGCAACATGAACAATCGCCTGTCGGCGCGGAAATCGACGCTGCCGCCGCCCCACGGCCAGAGACCTGAGATGGCCCGCACCAGCGTGCTCTTGCCCGACCCGGATTCACCGGCGACGAGCACCCGCTCGCCGGGCTCGATCTCGACCCGGGTTTCCGTGACCACGGCGGTGCCGTCGTCTAGCGACACGGAGAGATCGTTGAGGCTGAGCATCGCCTCGCCTTCGGTTTCACCATGCTTGATGCGCCCGAGCGAATCGCTCTGTTCGGCACGCTCCAGCCCGTCGAGCGACATCATCAGCGAAGCGACGCGCCGCGCGCAGGCGTTCCAATCGGCAAGACGCGGGTAATTATCAACAAGCCATCCGAAGGCGGTCTGGACGATGGCGAAGGCTGAGGCCGCCTGCATGACCTCTCCCAGAGTCATGCTGCCTTCGAGAAATTTCGGCGCGCAAAGCAGGACCGGCACGACGGGCGCAATCAGCATCGACCCGTGCGACACAAATGTCGTGCGCATGTGCTGGCGGGCCAGCAGCGCCCATTGCTTCAGCACATTGCGAAAGGTCTTGTCGAGGTCGTTGCGTTCCTCCTCCTCGCCGCCGAGAAGCGCGATGCTCTCGCCGTTTTCCCGCACATGCGTCAAGGTGTAGCGAAATTCCGCCTCGACCTGGTTCTTGACCTCGGAGACCTGCACGAAATGGCGGCCGATCACCGCGATCACGCTTGAGGTGATCACGGCGTAGAGGACCGCTGTGACGACGAGAAAGCCGGGAATGGTGACGGTCCACCCGCCGATCGGCAGCGTCAAAGCACCGCCGATCGTCCACAGCACCACGATGAAGGTCGAGGCCGACAGGAACGCCGCGATGACACCGGCGATGAAATCGACGGGCGATTCGGTGGCAATCCTCAGATCCTCCGAGATGCGTGCCTCGGGGTTCTTGTGATCGCCGCCGATGAGGTTCAGCTGATAATATCGGCCGTTTGCAAGCCAGCGCGCGATGACTGCGGTCGCGAGCCAGGAACGCCAGCGCCGCTGTATCATCATGCGGACATAGACTTGTGCGGTGACCAGGATGACGCTTCCGAGCACGAGCGGCACGAACACGCCGCTGAGGTAATAGACGGTGCCGGCATCATGTCGCTCTATGGCGTCGAATATCCCGCGGTTCCAGCGATTGATCCCATACTGGAAGCCGACATTCATGCAGATCATCGCCAGCAGCCCGATCGAACACGGCCAGGCAAACCGGTCACCGCGACGACCCCAGTAACGGCGCGCGCTAATCCAGAAGCGCTTGAGCAAATACCGCTTGCGCGCCTGCTCAGCCTCCTCAGGCGTCAACTCCGGATCGGGTTCAGTGACATTTGGCGGCGGCCCGACCTCGACAGCCGATGCCGTCTCCTGGCGTGCCTTATCGGCACCGTGCGATTCGGTACCGTCGACCGATGTCGGATTGCGTTTAGCGTCGGCCATGCCAGCGATAACGGCTTACATACCGAAATGTTTCATGGTGGGCTCCCCTCACGCGCTCTCCGTCGCGATCTGCGGCAGGGATTGCAGCAGGGTCTGGCGGGCGGAGTGCAGATGCGCGCGGCAGGCGGTTTCGATCGCCGCCTGATCGCCGGATTCCAGCGCTGCAATATAATCCAGATGTTCGTGGATGGCGCGCTCGTTGCGCGCGCGGGCGGCGGTCTTGTTCCACTGGTAGTGATAGTGGAAGACGATGGCGATGGCGTCGTAGAAATCGGCGATGAAGCGGTTCTTCGAGGCACGGTGGATCAGCAAGTGGAAGCGCTCGTCGAGAACAGAAAAATCCTTGAAGCGGTGGTTGATGTCGGCAAGCATGGTGTGATGTTCGTCGCGGATAGTGGCAAGATCGGCCCAGCTCTGATTATCCCTGGGAAGCCGGCCGAATTCGGCGGCGGAATGCAGCTCGAACATCTCGCGCACATCGGCAAGTTCGAGGGCGAATTCGCGGGTGAAGCCTTTGAGCGTCCAGTGGCTGTTCGGCCGTTTCTCGATGAGGCCGAAGCGGGAGAAGCGGATCAGGAATTCGCGCACGCTTGTTGTGCCGGTGCCGATTTCGCGGGCAAGCTCCAGCTCGTTGATCTGCATGCCGGGGGCGGCATCATCGGCAAGGATGCGCTGCATGAAGCTGCGCTCGATGATATCATGGAGGGAGTCGGTTTCTTCGGAGGGAAAGAGGTCATGGTCGGTGGGTTGGCGCAGCACGATCTTCTGGCGCTTGTTCCAGCGGATGATGCCTTCTTCGCTGAGCCGCGTCAGGATGGCGCGAGCCGTCGAGCGGCTGACGCCGAGCTGGGCGGCGATCTCCGGCTCCGAGGGCAGCGCGCTATCCCTGCGCAGCGCTGCGGCATACCTGTTGTAAGCTTCCTTGAAAACCGTATTCTGCCTTGCCACCAGACCCCGCTTTCCGCCCTCGTGACCGTCGCCCGCTTCAAAGCAGGGCAGAACAGACCGGGGCTTGTTCAAACGACCTTTAGCTTGGTTCCGGTCGCCTGCGGCTCATTGCCTCCTCGTCCACAGGATCAATATTCCCGTTGACTTGAAAATGTTTATTGTAGATAAAAAACAAAATCAATGCGCATTCGCCGATGCAGCGAGCGTTTCGCTAGAACAGGATGATTTTAGGTGGGATGGCCTGAAAATCTGAATCCTGTTCTAAATTAAAGAGTTAGAGCATGAAGTCGTCCGAAAACCGCTGACACTTTTCGGCATCATGCTCTAGGGAGATAGAGACTTGGACAAACTGCCTTGGATCATCCTTTCGGCTGGCGACAATGTCGCGGTCGCAACGGCGGCAATCGCGCCGGGTTCGACGGTTGCCGGCATTCAGACCCGTGAGAAGATCGACCCCGGCCATAAGGTGGCGATAGCGGATATTCCGCTCGGGTCACCCGTGGTGAAATACGGGCAGGCGATCGGCCGCACCACGGCCGAGGTCAAGGCCGGCGACCATGTGCACAGCCACAACCTGCATTTCGAAAACGACCGGCTGGCGGCGACCGCCAATTCGGCGCCGGAAGCGGCGACGGTCGACGACGTGGGGCGCACCTTCATGGGCTATCGTCGCGCCGACGGACGGGCGGCGACACGCAACTATATCGGCATCATCGCCAGCGTGAACTGTTCCACCACGGTCTGTCGGGCCATCGCCGACGAGGCCAATCGGACGATCCTGCCGCATTATGAAGGCATCGACGGTTTTGTGCCGATCGTGCACGACCAGGGCTGCGGCATGAGTTCGACCGGCGACGGCATGAATGTGCTGCACCGGACGCTCGCCGGCTACACAAGACATGTGAATTTCGGCGGCGTACTGATGATCGGCCTCGGTTGCGAGGTCAACCAGTTGACGCTCTACGGTCAGAGTGGGGCGGGCGCCTCGAAGCGGCATTTCAACATCCAAGATGCCGGCGGTTCGCGCCGCGCGGTCGAGCGCGCCATGGGCATGCTGCGCGAAATCGCCGCCGATGTCGGCAAGGAAAAACGCGTGCCGATGTCGATCGGCGAGATCATCATCGGCCTGCAATGCGGCGGCTCTGACGGCTTTTCCGGCATCACCGCCAATCCGGCTCTGGGTGTCGCGGCCGATCTGCTGGCGGCAGCCGGCGGCACGGCGATCCTGTCGGAGACTTCGGAAATCTATGGTGCAGAACATCTGCTACGCAGCCGCGCCGTCAGCGACGAGGTGGCAAAGAAGCTCGACGAGAAAATCGCCTGGTGGGAGGACTATGTCGCCCTGCACGGCGCCTCGCTCGACAACAACCCGTCGCCGGGCAACAAGCGCGGCGGGCTGACGACCATCCTCGAAAAGTCGCTCGGCGCGGTCGCCAAGGGTGGGCGCTCGCCGCTGACCGCGGTCTATGGTTACGCCGAGCGTGTCACGGCCCCCGGCCTCGTCTTCATGGACACACCAGGCTACGACCCGGTGTCGGCGACCGGGCAGGTGGCGGGCGGGGCAAACATGATCGCCTTTACCACTGGCCGCGGCAGTTGCTTCGGTTGCCGGCCGGCGCCGTCGCTGAAGCTTTCCAGCAATTCGGCGCTCTATGCCTCGATGGAAGAGGATATGGACATCGATTGCGGTACGATCGCCACCGGCGATGCGACAATCAGCGGCAAGGGCCGCGAGATCTTCGATCTCATCGTCGATACCGCCTCGGGCAAGAGGACCAAGAGCGAGATCTTCGGCTACGGCGACAATGAATTCGTGCCGTGGCATCTTGGTGCGACGCTGTAATCTTTGTTTTTACGCAATCCCTGGGAAAACCGCTTCACACTTTTCCTGGGATTGATTTGAAGTACGCAATCCCGGACGGAAAACCGCTTCACACTTTTCCTGGGATTGCTCCAAATAATTCAGCTTCTTCGTGAGGAGGAATGATGAAGACGAGACGGATCGGCAAGACCAAGCTGGAGGTGACCGAAATCAGTTTCGGTGCGGCCGCTCTCGGCGGTCTCTACCGCGACTGCCCGCGCGAGCAGGCAATGGAGACGCTGCAGGCGGCCTGGGACAGCGGCATCCGCTATTTCGACGTGGCGCCCTGGTATGGGCTCGGCCTTGCCGAGCGGCGGGTCGGCGATTTCCTGCGCGACCAGCCGGATGGCAATTACGTGCTTTCCACCAAGGTCGGCCGGCTGCTTCGGCCGGTGCCGACCGGCACCGTGCCCGACTACAGCTATGTCAATCCTCTCTCCTTCGATGCCGATTACGACTATTCCTATGACGGCATCATGCGCTCGGTCGAGTTCAGCTATGCGCGCCTCGGCCTCAACCGCATCGATATTCTCTATGTGCACGATCTCGGCGTCTATACCCATGGCGCGGCGAAGAATGCGGTCCACCAGAAACAGTTTCTCGATTCCGGCGTGAAGGCGCTGGAGGAACTCAAGTCGTCTGGCGCGATCTCCGCCTTCGGCCTCGGCGTCAACGAAGTACCCGTCTGCCTCGATGTCATGCGCCATTCCGATCTCGACTGCATCCTGATGGCCGGCCGCTACACGCTGCTCGACCGCTCGGCCGTCGCCGAACTGCTGCCGCTCTGCCGAGAGAAGGGCACCTCGCTGGTCGTCGGCGGCGTCTTCAACTCCGGCATTCTCGCCACCGGCCCGGTGCCAGGTTCGCATTTCGACTATATGCCGGCTGATGACGACGTGCTTGCCAAGGTCGGCGCCATGGAGGCGATCGCCAAACGCCACGGGGTGCCGCTCGCTGCTCCCGCCCTGCAGTTTCCGCTGCGCGAGGCGATCGTCGCGTCGGTGTTGATCGGCACGGCCAAGCCGTCAAGCCTGACGCGCAACATGGAGATCGTCGAGCCGCCGCTTGCCGACGAGATCTATGCCGAATTCGAACCCTATACGCTGGTCGCGCCGCCGCTCGGCGCCGAAGCCGTCCGAGTCTGAGGAGACATTATGCTCAAGGGTATTCATCCGCTGCTTGGCCCCGACCTGCTCCATGCGCTGAAGACCATGGGACATGGCGACGACATCGTCATATCGGACGCCAATTTTCCCTCGGGCTCGATGGGCCCGCCGGTCATCCGCGCCGACGGCGTCAGCGCCACCGCGATGGCCGAGGCCATCCTGACCCATATGCCGCTCGACACTTTCGTGCCGGAAGCGGTGTGGCGGATGGAGGTGGTCGGCGATCCCGATGCGATGCCCGAGGTCTGCGCCGAGTTCCAGGAGATCGTGACGCGTCGCGCCGGCGATTTCCGCATCGTGCCGGTCGAACGCTTTGCTTTCTACGCGATGGCCCGCAAGGCCGCCTATATCGTCGCGACGACGGAATTCCGGCTGTACGGCAACCTGATTTTGAAAAAGGGCGTCGTCCATCCGCACGAGGTCGATCAAGCCTGATCCCTATTTTAGGGTATCGCGGTATTGAAATAAAATCAGTTGCTTGGCGGGAGTTTACCAAAGAAAAAAAGCCGGTTTGGCGCTCTTGCAATTTGATTGCGCCTCGGCTAGCTTCAATCGGCAAATGTTTTTTATCGATAAAAATCGTCCGCCTGCGTTCAGCGGCCGATTTATTTGGAGGAGAACGCACCCTGAGAGGAGAACCCTTATGAGTATCGTGAAATCCCTTCTATCTCGTCGCGCCTTTACCGCGCTTGCAGGTGCCGCCGTCATCGCCACGGCGATACCGGCACCGTCGTTTGCCGCCGAAGTGACGATCCCGATCATCGTCAAGGACACGACGTCGTTCTACTGGCAGATCGTTCTGGCGGGCGCCCGCAAGGCCGGCAAGGATCTCGGCGTCAAGGTGCCGGAACTCGGCGCACAGGCCGAATCCGACATCAACGGCCAGATCAGCATTCTGGAGAACGCCGTTGCCGGCAAGCCGGCCGCCATCGTCATTTCGCCGACCGAATTCAAGGCGCTCGGCAAGCCGATCGATGAAGCGGCCAAGTCGGTTCCGATCATCGGCATCGACTCCGGCGCCGACTCCAAGGCGTTCAAGTCGTTCCTGACGACCGACAACGTTCAGGGCGGCCGCATCGCAGCCGATGGTCTGGCTGCCGCCATCAAGGGAATGACCGGCAAGGAAGAGGGCGAAGTCGTCATCCTTACCAATCTTCCGGGCGTCGGCTCGCTGGAACAGCGCCGCGAAGGCTTCCTGGATCAGGTGAAGACCAAACATCCGGGCCTGAAGGTCATTGCCGACAAGTATGGTGATGGCCAGGCAACGACCGGCCTCAACATGATGACCGACCTGATCACGGCAAACCCGAACCTCGTCGGTATCTTCGCCTCGAACCTGATCATGGCACAGGGCGTCGGCCAGGCGATCGCTGAAAACAAGCTCGGCGACAAGATCAAGGTCATCGGCTTCGACAGCGACGACAAGACGGTCGGCTTCCTCAAGGATGGTGCGATTGCGGGTCTCGTCGTTCAGGACCCCTATCGCATGGGTTATGACGGCATCAAGACCGCTCTTGCCGTCTCCAAGGGCGAGAAGGTCCCGGCAAATGTGGATACCGGCGCAAACCTCGTCACCAAGGCGAATATGGCCGATCCGAAGATCGACGCGCTGCTGAACCCGAAGATCAAGTAACGAAGACAGACAGGCCGCGCCGGATTCAAAAACCGGCGCGGCCTTTTCCATCTGTGCTATGTTTTGCGCTGGATGGAGAGCAGACGCGACATAAGGAGGAGAGGTCCCATGATCGGACTGGAAGAGGTCAGTCATCGCCATGATGACAGCGCCACGCTGAAAGAAGCCAATCGAATTCCCGCCGGATCGCCTATCCTCGAACTCAAGGGCTTGCAGAAGAATTACGGTCATGTGCAGGCGCTGAAGCCAGCGACGCTGACCTTTCTCGCCGGCGAAATCCACGCCATCGTCGGGGAAAACGGCGCCGGCAAATCCACCCTCATCAAATTGCTGACAGGCGTCATCACCCGCACGGCCGGCGAGGTGCTGTGGTGCGGCCAGCCGGTAGCGCTGTCAACGCCGAACGAGGCAATCGCGCGCGGCATCAACGCCGTTCACCAGGAAGTCGTGCTCTGCCGGCACCTGACCGTTGCCGCCAACCTCTTCCTCGGCGACGAGGTCAACCGCTACGGTCTGATGCGCAAGAAGCAGATGGTGAAGATGGCGCAGGCCGTGCTCGACGATCTCGGCTTCGGCCTTCCGGCAGGAGCGCTGTTGAGTTCGCTGACGATTGGCCAGCAGCAGCTGGTGGCGACGGCGCGCGCGGCCATGCGCGGCACGCAGTTTTTGATCTTCGACGAACCCACAGCCTATCTCACACGTCAGGAATCGGCGCAGCTTTTCAAGCTGATCCGCCGCCTGCAGGGCGAAGGCGTCACCATCGTCTATATCAGCCACCGCATGGAGGAAGTGTTCGAGCTTGCCGACCGTGTCTCGGTGCTGCGCGACGGCACGCATGTCGGCACGCGCCTGATCGGCGAGACCAACGACGCCGAACTGATCGCACTGATGATCAACCGCTCGATCGAACAGATCTACCACAAGGAAGAGATTGCGATCGGCGAGACGATCGTCCAGGTCAACGGCCTGAGTGGCCCGGGTTTCGAAGACGTATCGCTGAGCGTCAAGGCAGGACAGATCGTCGGGCTCTATGGCCTGATCGGCGCCGGGCGCAGCGAATTCGCGCTCGGGCTCTACGGCCGCCAGCCGACGACATCAGGCGATGTCCAATGGATGGGCAAGCCTGTCGATATCCGCAACGAACGCACGGCGATGGAGCTTGGCATTGCGCTGGCGCCGGAAAGCCGGCGCGACCAGGGACTTTGCCTCAACCTGTCGATCGGCCTCAACATCAATCTGCCGGTGTTCGGGCGGCTGAGCCACGGGCCGGTGATCAATCACACGCGCGAATCGGCCAATGCCGACAGGCAGATCCGCAATCTCAGCATCAAGACGCCGAGCCGGCGCGTTCCGGCCTCCAGCATGTCGGGCGGCAATCAGCAGAAGATCGTCATCGGCAAGTGGCTGAGCCATGGCGCAAGGCTTTTCATCTTCGACGAGCCTACCGTCGGCGTCGATGTCGGCACCAAGGCGGAAATCTACCGGCTCTTCGCCAAGCTTCTGAAGGAGGGCGCCGGCATCATCCTGATCTCCTCCTATCTACCCGAGGTCTACGAACTGGCCGACCGGCTGCACGTCTTCCGCGCCGGCAAAATCGTCGCCAGCCATGATTTCCACGCGGCGACGCATGAAGAAGTGCTCAGCGAAGCGATCGGCGTCTGAGCCAAAAGAATAAGAGGGAGAAAATTCATGACTGCTACCCCCACCGAAATCGTCGCGCCGCCGCCGCGCCGGAAAATGAACATCCTGTTCGGCCTGACGCTGATCGGCCTGCTGCTCTTCCTCTGGGTCTTGCTCGGCATCTTTACCGTCAGCTTCTGGACGCCGCTCAACATCTCCAACCTGCTGCGTCAGGGTGCGATGACGGCAATTCTCTCGCTTGGCCAGACCTTCGTCATCATCACCGCCGGCATCGACCTTTCGGTCGGCGCCATCGTCGGTTTTTGCACCGTCATCATCGCCTGGCTGCTACAGGCGGGCGTGCCGCTCTGGGCGGCGATCGTGCTGACGCTGCTCATGGGCGTGGCGATCGGCGGCTTCCATGGCTTCGGCATCGTGCATATGGGCCTGCCGCCATTCATCATCACGCTGGCAACGCTGACATCGCTGCGCGGCATCGGCCTGCTGATCACCAACGGCTCGACGATCAGCATCACCAATGAGGGTTTCAGCAATTTCGCCCGCGCCGATCTGCTCAGTATTCCCAGCCTGTTCTGGATGGTCATCCTGGTGGCGGTTCCCTCCTTCATCTTTCTGCATCTGAGCCGCTGGGGCCGCTATCTCTTTGCGGTCGGCTCGAATGCCGAAGCGGCGCGCCTTTCCGGCGTCAACGTCAAGGGTATGATCTATCTTGCCTATATCCTGTCTGCCTCCTTCGCCGCCTTCGTCGGCGTGCTGCTTGCCTCGCGCATCGCGATCGGCAATGCGACGCAGGCCGACGGCTGGGAACTGCAGGCGATCGCCTCGTCGGTCATCGGCGGCACCAGCCTGTTCGGCGCGGTCGGCTCGGTGCATGGCCCGCTGATCGGCGCCTTCATTCTCGCCACCATCAACAACGGCGCGAACCTTCTGAACGTCAATTCCTTCTGGCAGCGCATCATCACCGGTCTGCTGATCATCGTGATCGTGTTCTTCGACCAGCTGCGCCGCCGCCGGAGCAATTGAGCGGCGAGCGGGAGATCGGCGTCTGCCCGGGAGAGCGCCGCCTGCCCCTCATCCGCCTGCCGGCACCTTCTTCCCGTTCTGACGGGGAGAAGGGGATATGCCGCAAACCTCTCCGTCCCTCGCCAGCATCCCGTTTGGCACGTCCCCTCTCCCCGTTTTTACGGGGAGAGGGCTAGGGTGAGGGGCAGATGTTTTCGATACGGCGCCACATCGGCGCGAGCCGGCCAGACAAACCGGCTTCCTCCTTTCGAAGAATGCGAGACCCGTCATGAAAGCAGTTCTTTGCCGGGAGCCCGGCGTGCTCGATATCGTCGAGCGTCCTTCGCCAGCGGCTCCCGCCGCCGGCTGGGTGCGGCTTGCCGTCAGCCATGTCGGCATTTGCGGCACCGATTACCACATCTTCGAGGGCAAACATCCCTTCCTCGAATATCCTCGGGTGATGGGGCATGAGATCTCGGCAACGGTGTTGGAAGCGGGCGCCGGGGTCACTATCGCAGTCGGCAGTCCCGTTATCGTCAATCCCTATCTCTCCTGCGGGCAATGTATCGCCTGCCGCCAGGGCAAGCCGAATTGCTGCACCAACATCAAGGTGCTCGGCGTCCATACCGACGGCGCCTTCTGCGAGGAGATTTCGGTTCCGGCCGAGAACCTCTATGCCGCCAAGGGCTTAAGCCTCGAAGCGGCGGCGACGACCGAGTTTCTGGCAATCGGCGCCCATGCGGTGCGCCGTTCGATGACCGGCGCCGGGGCGCGGGCGCTCGTCATCGGCGCCGGGCCGATCGGGCTTGGGGCGGCGATCTTCTCGCGCATCGCCGGCCATGAGGTGACGCTGCTCGATACCAGCGCGGAGCGGCTGCAGATGGCATCCGAGCGCTTCGGCTTCACCTCCGGCATCGTTTCCAACGAGGCGACAGCGGAGACCGTCCGGGAAAAGACCGATGGCGACGGCTTCGACGTGGTCTTCGATGCGACGGGTTACGGACCTTCGATGGAGAAGGCCTTCTCCTTCGTCGCCCATGGCGGCGCGCTGGTGCTGGTCAGCGTCGTCAAGGACGATATCCGCTTTTCCGATCCCGAATTCCACAAGCGCGAGATGATGGTGATCGGCAGCCGCAACGCCATCCGCGTCGATTTCGAGCATGTGGCGGATTCGATCGCCAAAGGGCTGGTGCCGGTGGACAAACTCATCACCCACCGCACGACGCTTGCGGATGCCCCGCGCGATCTCGCGCGCTGGGCGCATGAGAAGGACGGGCTGATCAAGGCGGTGATCAGTATTGGTGGTTAGGGCGTTTCCAGCGAAAGCGCGACGTGATTTCCGTGCGCTTCGCGCCGGCGGCTGCCCCTCACCCTAACCCTCTCCCCGTAAAACGGGGCGAGGGGACGTGCCCTGCGAGAGCTGGGCGGGGGACAGAGAGGTCGCGGCATATCCCCTTCGCCCCGCGAGCGGGGAGAAGGTGGCGGCAGCCGGATGAGGGGCAAGCCGCGGTCGCTAAACTCCCGCCTCAATCGCTCTGCGCATCTGCCTGACAATAGCGACATCCGTCTTGTTCGTGCTCTTCGCCTCGAAGCCGAAGGCGACGGCGCGTGGATCGGCGCTTTCGACCGGTGAACTGCAGGAACCGTGGACCTCGCGGGCGCCGGTCGCCTTCAATATCTGGCCGACATTGGCGGGGCGGATGCCGCTGCCGGGCATGATGGCGATGCGGCCGGCCGCCTTTGCCGAAATACGCTTCAGCGTGTCGAGACCGTCTACCGCCCTCAGCGCGCAGCCGGAGGTCAAGATGCGTTCGCAGCCGAGCTCGATCGCCTGCTCCAGCGCCTGATCGGCATCCGGCACCAGATCGAAAGCGCGATGCAGCGTCGAGCCGAGGCCGGCCGCATGTGCCTTCAAACGGTGGATCAACGGCATGTCGAGCGTACCATCCGGCCGGTTGGCGCCGATGACGACGCCGGCAAGGCCCGATGAGCGCACGGCTTCGATATCGATCATCATCGCCTCCTCGTCTGCGCTGTCAAAGATGAAAGGCCCGGCGTGCGGGCGGATCATCGCGTAGACCGGAATGGAGGCCCTGGCGGCGATCCGCATCAGGCTCGGCAGCGGCGTCAAGCCGCCGAGTTCCAGCGCCGAGCAGAGCTCGATGCGCCCGGCGCCACCTTCGATCGCGGCGGCGAGGCCCTCGGCGCTGTCCACGCATACCTCAAGCAAGATCGTCACGCTGCAGTCTCCCTGGCTCCGGCATCCGCCGGCCTTATGGTTCGTACGACGGATTCCGACGTAATTCTCGCCGCCGCCTCGATGATCATTGTGCAGGCATCGGCGGCGGCTTTGCGATGGTTGAAGGCGACGTGATAGGACATCGGCAGATGCTCGTCGAGATCGACGATGCGCACCTTGTCGGCAATCGGCATAGCGCTGACCCGGCCGAGGAAGGAGACGTAGCCATGATTGGCGACGAGGTCGACGATGACAGGCAGCGAATCCGCCGCGGTGATATCCCTGCCGCGCAGGCGCCGGTTTGGCGCGCGCTCATAGTTGAAGGCCATGGCCGCATGGCCGAGGCCGGTGCGCAGGCTCGGCATGCAGATCGGGTGGCCGGCGACGAGATCAGCGACGCTGGTCTCGTCGCTATCAGGCGGTGCGATCACCACCATGTCGGTCTGCAGCAATTCGCGATGGCGGAAGTTTTCCAGCCCGAAGACCGAATCCAGGATAGCGACATCGATGCGGCCGCTCTTCAGCGCCTCGCGCAGATCGTCGGCGGTCATCGAGACCAGCGAAATCGCGTTGTTGTTGCGGCGCAGATTCCATTCCGAAACCAGCGTGCCCAGGCAGCGGGCCACCCAGCTTTCCGATCCGGTCGGGATGATCGAACCGATGCGCAGCGACCGGGCGGTACGCCGATAACGTTCATCGGCCGACGATTTGAGATCGTTCCACGCCTGGCTGATCGCCATGAAGATCAGGTAGGCGCGCCTGCCCTCCTCCGTCAGCACCGACCCCTGCGCCTGCCGCTCGAACAGGCGATGGCTCATAAATTTCTCAAGATTGGCAAGCTGAAGCGAAAGCTGCGGCTGACCGAGGCGCAGGCGGCGGGCGGCCCGGTTGATGCTGCCTTGGTCGGCAACCTCCAGAAAACGCTCCATGGTGACGATCTTGACGGGAATGCGGGATGCCCACGCCTCGTCGATCTCGGCGCCGGCGCCGTCGTGACCGGCCCATTGACCGAGCTCACCGATCGCAGCCATGATCGGCTCCAAGCCTTCCAGCACCCTGCCGCTCGCAATCAGCGTCGCCAGCTCGCCGGAGGCACGTTCCGTCAGCTTCATGGCCAGTTCGGTCTCGAGATTGTGGATTGCCGTCGAGACGGTGGAGGGCGACAGCTGGAAGCGCCGCGCGGTCTCGCGGACCGAACCGGAGGTCAGGACATGGCTTGCAATGAACAGGGCACCAAGATGCAAACGGTCAACTCCGGAAAGCGCTGGAAAAACCGGACGATATGATGTGTTCATGAAAAAAGATATCCCTGCCTCCGGAGAGCCGGGCTATCGTTCGATCATAGAAAAATCCGGGCGGCGGGAATCCGCAACAGAGCCCGGGAATATCGTGGAAACACGCAAGGGGACAAAAACAAATCGCGCCGGCCTTGGAAAAGGGAATGCGTTTCCGCGCGCGGAGGTGCATTCGCCGCCATAATCATGCCGTGACCGCAAATACTGGAGGGGCCTTGCATCGATTTTTCGGGCATGCACGCTATTTCCATCACGCACGCAATTCCGGCATGATGGCGGCCTCACCGCCCTCGCCGGCGGGTTTTCCTGCGCGCAAGCCTCCGCCAAGGGCTTGGGCCTCATTCAATGGTGTTTAACAAGGGGATATTCCATGCTGAAGAAACTCGCACTTGCCGTTTCGCTCTCCGCCTTCGCGGTGGGCGCGGCCCATGCCGCCGACGTCGTCGTCTCGTCGAAGATCGACACGGAAGGCACGCTGCTCGGCAACGTCATTGCGCTCGCTCTCGAAGCGAACGGCATCAAGACGCAGGACCGCATCGCGCTTGGCGCGACACCTGTGGTGCGCAAGGCGATCACATCAGGCGAAATCGACATCTATCCCGAATATACCGGCAATGCCGGCTTTTTCTTCAACAAGGCCGATGACGCGGCGTGGAAGAACATCGACCAGGGCTATGAGCTGGCGAAGAAGCTCGATTACGATGCCAACAAGATCGTCTGGCTGACACCGTCGCCTGCCAACAACACCTGGGCGCTCGCCGTGCGCAGCGACGTCGCCGGCCCGAACAAGCTGAAGAGCCTGACGGACTTCGGCAAATGGGTTGCCGGCGGCGGTGCCGCCAAGCTTGCCGCCTCCGCCGAATTCGTCAATTCGGCCGGCGCGCTTCCCGCCTTCCAGACGACCTACGGCTTCCAGCTGAAGCCCGACCAGATGGTCGTTCTTTCCGGCGGCGACACGGCGGCAACGATCAAGGCGGCCGCCGACCAGACGAACGGCGTCAACACCGCCATGGTCTACGGCACCGACGGCGCGATCGAAGCGGCCCAACTGACCGTTCTCGAAGACGACAAGAACGTGCAGCAGGTCTATGCGCCGACGCCGATCATCCGCGAAGAGGTGTTGAAGGCCAATCCGAAGATCGAGGAAGTGCTCTCGCCGATCTTCAAGAGCCTGACCGCCGACGAATTGCGTAAGCTCAATGCCAAGATCCAGGTCGATGGCGAGCCGGCAAAGTCCGTCGCCGAAGCCTATCTCAAGGAAAAGGGTTTCCTGAAGTAACCATTGCCCGCTCCGCCCGATCAAGGGCGGAGCCTCCTTTGCTGATAAGGTTGGGCTGATGTTGGCCAGACAGGGTTGATTTGATGGAAGAAACCTTAGCGGTCCGCAAGCTGGACCGGCTCGGCGTGGTTTTGGTGGCCGGCGGCATCGCGGCGACTGCACTGATGCCCTTCATCTATGTGAAGGCAAACCGCATCGCCGCCGGCAAGCCGATGCTGCTGATGCAGCTTCTTCCCCAGCCTTCCGTCATCGTCCTGACCGTGCTTCTCCTTCTCACCGCCTTTGCCACGCTGTTCTTACGCCATGCGATCGCGCGGCTTATCATCGCCACACTCTGCCTTGCGGCGCTGATCGTTGCGATCGGCCTCGTCTCGACCGCGGCAACGCCGCCCGGCAGCACGGTGGCGCGCATGACGCCCGGCGGCGGCTTCTGGGTGCTGTTTGCGGTGATCGGCCTCGTCATATCCGATGCGCTGGTGAAGATCCGCCTGGCGCCCTGGATGCGGATCGCAGCCCTTGCCGCCTATACGACGCTGCTCTTGATCTTGCTCTCCTCCGGCCTGCTCGACAGCCTTTCGATCATGAAGGAATTCTCGACGCGGGCTCCGCAGTTCGAGACGGAGGCGATCTCGCATCTGCTCTTGGCGTTCGGCTCACTTGCCATCGCCATTGTTCTCGGCCTGCCGCTCGGCATCCTCTGCTTCTGGGTGCCGAAGCTGCGCGCCATCGTGCTGCAGGGCCTCAGCCTCATCCAGACGATCCCAAGTCTGGCGCTCTTCGGCCTGTTGATGCTGCCGCTCGGCTATCTCGCCACCCATGTGCCGCTCGCCGCCGCGATCGGCATTCGCGGCATCGGCACGGCGCCTGCCTTGATCGCGCTCGTGCTCTATTCGCTGCTGCCGATCGTCGCCAACACCGTCGTCGGCCTTCAGGGCGTCGATCCATCGGTGCGGGACGCTGCGGCCGGCATGGGGCTGACGCGCTTGCAGATCCTGACCGGCATCGACATGCCGCTTGCCTTTCCCGTCATCCTCACCGGCATCCGCATCGTGCTGGTGCAGGCGATCGGCATGGTGACGATCGCCGCGCTGATCGGCGGCGGCGGCTTCGGCATCTTCATCTTCCAAGGGCTCGGCCAGACGGCCATGGACCTCGTCCTGCTCGGCGCCGTGCCGACCGTCTTCTTCGCCTTCTCATCGGCCGTCATCCTCGATGCGGTCATCGAAAGCATCCGGGGATCTGCCGCATGACCATGATCGAGATCAGGAACGTCACCAAGCGCTATGGCGTGGCCACTGTCGTCGACAACGTTTCGATGAGCGTCGAGAAGGGTGAGATCACCGTCATCGTCGGCACGTCGGGCTCCGGCAAATCGACGCTGATGCGGATGATCAACCGGCTGGTGCCGATCACCGAGGGTGAAATCTTCGTCGGCGGGCAGAACGTGATGGATGTTGAGGTGACCGAGCTTCGCCGCAAGATCGGCTATGCGATCCAGGGGCACGGCCTTTTTCCGCACCGCACCGTGGCGCAGAATATCGCCACGGTGCCGCAGCTTCTCGATTGGGATTCGACGCGTATCGCCAAACGGGTCGAGGAACTGCTCGGGCTCTTCAACCTCGATCCGGCAACATTTGCCGACAAATATCCGCACCAGCTCTCCGGCGGCCAGCAGCAGCGCGTCGGCGTCGCCCGGGCGCTGGCGGCCGAACCGGAATTGCTGTTGATGGACGAGCCCTTCGGCGCGCTCGATCCGGTCATCCGCGGCAAGGCGCAGGACGACCTTTTGGCGATCCAGAAGCAGTTCGGCACCACGGTCATTCTCGTCACCCACGACATGGACGAGGCCTTTCATCTCGGCAACCAGATCGCAGTGATGAGCGAGGGCAGGTTGCTGCAATGCTCGACGCCGGAAAAGATCCTCACCGAACCCGCCGATCCCTTCGTGCAGCAATTGACCGGCACTTCCGACCGGGCGCTGAAGCTGATGTCGCTGCTGCCGCTGAAGGAAAGCATGGAGCCGGCCAAGAACGGTCTCGCCTATGCCCTACCGCAGTCGCTCAGTCTCCGCGACGCTTTGGCTGAGATGATCTGGCAGGGGGTCGACGAGGCGGCGGTGCAGGATGCGCAAAAGGCGCCTGTGGGATCGATCTCAATGACGCGGCTTCTCGAACTGGGCCGCAAGGCATGAAACTCGTTGTCGCCAATCTCTTCCGCCTGGCGGCGCTGGCCCTGCTCTTGATCCTGCTGTTCAGGACGGAGTGGCTTTCCTTCGTGCTCACGCCGCTGACCAGCAACAATGCGCCCGCCGTCTATACGCAGAACAGCCTTGCCTCGCTGGCCGCCGGCCATCTGCAGCTGGTAATCGGCTCGATCGTCGGCAGCGCCGTGCTTGCCGTTATCGGCGGCATCTTCGTGACGCGGGAAAGCGGGGCTGACTTCCTACCGCTGTCGCGCGCCATCGCCAATGCCGGGCAGACTTTTCCGCCGGTCGCGGTGCTGGCGCTCGCCGTTCCCGCGACCGGCTTCGGCGCCATGCCGACGCTGATTGCGCTCTTTCTCTACGGCCTGCTGCCGATCTTCGAAAACACCGTCGCCGGGCTGAAGCAGGTTTCGCCGCAGGTTCTCGATGCTGCCGACGGCATGGGCATGAACGGCACACAGCGACTGTTTCGCGTCGAGCTGCCGCTGGCCCTGCCGCTGATCCTCGAGGGGCTGAAGGTCGCCACCGTCATCAATATCGGCACGGCGACGATCGGCTCGACGGTTGCGGCAAAGGGCCTCGGCGAGGTCATCATCGCCGGGCTGATCTCCGACAATACCGCCTTCATCCTACAGGGCGGCCTGATCGTCGGCCTGATGGCGGTGCTGATGTATGACGCCATGGGTCTCGTTGAAGCGGCGATTACCCGAAGAATCGGCTTGCGCGCGGCGTAAAAGGACGGGTACCAAGACTGCCGCAGCAATTCAAAGTGCTACAGCGTCCTTTGCGCGTCTAAAAAGACGCGCGGCGCTGTGGTGGAATGGGAGGCAGACTTGGCGAAAATGATCCACTCCATGATCCGCGTTCTCGATGAGGCGCGCTCCGTCGAATTCTACGAGAGGGCATTCGGTCTTTCGGTCGCCGACCGCGTCGATTTCGAAACCTTCACGCTGATCTATATGAGCAATGCCGAGACCGGCTTCGAGTTGGAACTGACCGTCAACAAGGGCCGGACCGCGCCATACGATCCCGGCAATGCCTATGGCCATCTCGCCGTCTCCGTCGAAGAGGTGGCGGTCGAGCGCGAGCGGCTGTCGAAGCTCGGGCTGAAGCCCGGTGAACTGGTGGAGCTCAACCGCGACGGCAAGCTCTTCGGCCTGTTCTTTTTCATCAGCGATCCCGATGGCTACAAGATCGAGGTGATGCAGCGCCACGGCCGGTTTCTCTGAGGCATCTGACGCCGAACGCCCGATACGTTCCAATCCTAGATAATCCCATAGCTTCAAGCGGCATCATTCAGGAGCCCGCCATGATCGAAAAGACTGCGCTCAATTCCGGCTGGACGCTCTCCTGTAACGATACAGCAAGGCCCGGGCTGCCGGCTGCAATCCCCGCGGCGGTGCCGGGCTGCGTGCATCTCGACCTTCTCGCCAATCGGCTGATCCCCGATCCCTATATCGACGTCAACGAGATCACCAATGACTGGATCGGCAAGACCGACTGGACCTATCGCTGCAGCTTCGAGGCGATGCCTGACGATGCCAGGGTGCAGGAACTCGTCTTCGAGGGGCTCGATACGGTTGCGGTGATATCGTTCAACGGCGAAGAGATCGGCCGTACCTTCAACATGCACCGCACCTATCGTTTCGATGTTTCGGGATTGCTGAAATCCGGCACCAACGAACTCACGGTCATCTTCCGCTCCGCCTACGCCTATGCGCGGAGATGGAAAAACATTATGGCTACCGTCCCAACAATTATCCGGGACCGGGCAATCTGATGCGCAAGATGGCCTGCAATTTCGGCTGGGACTGGGGGCCGACGCTGGTGACGGCGGGCCTCTGGAAGCCGGTCCGGCTGGAAAGCTGGGACCGGGCACGGCTTGCCGAAACCAGGGTGTCGGCAACGCTTGCCGGCGGTGACGGACTGGTCAAGGTGCATGCCCGGCTGGCGCGGTATGGCGACAAGACGGCGTTGAGACTCGTCGCCGCAATCGGCGGCGTGACGACAACAGTGGCGATCGGGCTTGGCGAAGACGAGGTCGCGTTCGAGCTTGTTCTGCCCTCGCCGCAGCTTTGGTGGCCGCACCATCTCGGTGCCCAGCCGCTCTATCCGATGGCGCTCAGGCTGATCGACGAGGCGAGCGACGATGTGCTCGATGGCTTTGAAAGGGAGCTGGGTTTCCGCTCGCTGCAGCTCGATACCGCAGCCGACAAACATGGCTCGGCCTTTACCTTCGTCATCAATGACGTGCCGCTCTTCATCTGCGGGGCAAACTGGATACCGGACGATTGTTTTCCCCCGCGGCTGACGGCCGAGCGCTATGCCGCGCGGATCGAGGAGGCAAAGAGAGCCAATATCCACATGCTGCGCGTCTGGGGCGGCGGCATCTTCGAGACCGACGAATTCTATGAGGCCTGCGACCGCGCCGGCATGCTGGTCTGGCAGGATTTCCTCTTTGCCTGCGCCGCCTATCCGGAGGAAGAGCCGCTCTGGAGCGAGGTCGAGGCGGAGGTGCGCAACAATGTCGTGCGGCTGATGCCGCATACTTCGCTCGTCCTCTGGAACGGCAATAACGAGAACATCTGGGGCTTCGACGAATGGGGCTGGCGGCCGATCATCAAGCCCGGTGAAAGCTGGGGGCTCGGCTATTATCTCGACCTGCTGCCAAAACTCTCAGCCGAACTCGACCCGGACCGGCCCTATTATCCCGGCAGTCCCTATTCCGGCTCGATGGAGATCGAACCTAATGCCGACGCACATGGCTGCAAACATATCTGGGACGTGTGGAACGATGTCGGCTATGAGGTCTACCGCAATTATATCCCGCGCTTCTGCTCCGAATTCGGCTGGCAGGCGCCGGCCGCCTGGGCGACGATCGAAGAAAGCGTGCACGACGCGCCGTTGACGCCGCAATCGAACGGCGTCTTCCACCATCAGAAGGCAACCCAAGGCAATGACAAGCTGATCCGCGGCCTGTCCGGCCATCTGCCGGAGCCGAAGACGATGGACGACTGGCACTTCGCCACCCAGCTCAACCAGGCACGCGCCATCCGCTTCGGCGTCGAGCACATGCGCTCGCATCGGAATATCTGCAAGGGCGCCGTCGTCTGGCAGTTCAACGATTGCTGGCCGGTGACCTCATGGGCCGCCCTCGATTCGGCCGGACGCCGCAAGCCGCTCTGGTATGCGCTGAAGGCAGCCTATGATCCGCGCCTGCTGACGATCCAGCCGCGCGCCGGCGGACTTGCGGCGGTGGCCGTCAATGAACGAACACTGTTCTGGCGGGCGAAGATCAGCGGCAAACGCTTGACGCTCGATGGCACCGTGCTTGCCGAATTCGAATTCTGGCGCCTGCTCTGCGACCGCTTCGAGGCAAAGGAATTTCCGCTGCCCGAGGATATCGTCACTCCTGGCTTACCGAAGAACGAGGTCATCGTCGTTGAGATGCTCGACAGGCGGGCCTTCCACTATTTCGTCGAGGATATCGAGCTTGCCTTGCTAGCACCACGGCTTGCGGTCGATGTCATCGGGATCGAGGGCGGCTATGAGGTCAAAGTGACGGCGCAAAACTTCCTCAAGGATCTTTGCCTGATGGCCGACCGACTGGATCCGAATGCGGTCGTCGACACGATGCTGGTGACGCTGCTGCCGGAAGAGAGCCATGTGTTTACGGTGAAGACGGCAAAGGCGATTTCGGTCAATGACATTCTCATCGGTACAGTGCTACGATCGGCCAACGATCTCACCGCCGGGCGCTAGGAAAGCCCCTCATCCGGCTGCCGCCACCTTCTCCCCGCTCGCGGGGCGAAGGGGATATGCCGCGGCCTCTCGGTTCCCCGCCAGCCTCTCGCAGGGCACGTCCCCTCTCCCCGTTTTTACAGGGGTCCGAAGGACGGGTCGAGACGAGTGGCTCGACCCTGGTAGGTTAGAGCGTTTCAGGTTTTGACGGAAGCGTATCCGGCATTGTCGAAGTAGTTGCTGCATTCGCTGGGCTCGATGGTTGTGACGAGGTGTCCGATGTGGCGCCAGGTGTCATCGATGGTTCGCTTCTGA
>NZ_JBIXJN010000036.1:0-37371 GCF_052871115.1 Rhizobium sp. LARHSG275
AAATGGGAAAGAGTAAGTTTGAGCGCAACAAGCCGCACGTCAACATTGGCACGATTGGCCACGTTGACCACGGCAAGACGTCTCTGACGGCAGCGATCACGAAGTACTTCGGCGAGTACAAGGCGTACGACCAGATCGACGCGGCTCCGGAAGAAAAGGCCCGCGGCATCACGATTTCGACGGCGCACGTCGAGTATGAGACGCCGGCGCGCCACTATGCGCACGTCGACTGCCCCGGCCACGCCGACTACGTCAAGAACATGATCACCGGTGCTGCCCAGATGGACGGCGCGATCCTGGTGTGCTCGGCCGCTGACGGCCCGATGCCGCAGACGCGCGAACACATTCTGCTGGCCCGCCAGGTCGGCGTTCCGGCAATCGTGGTGTTCCTGAACAAGGTCGACCAGGTTGACGACGCCGAGCTTCTCGAACTGGTCGAGCTCGAAGTGCGCGAACTGCTGTCGTCCTACGACTTCCCGGGCGACGAAATCCCGATCGTCAAGGGTTCGGCGCTGGCTGCTCTTGAAGATTCCGACAAGAAGATCGGCGAAGACGCGATCCGCGAGCTGATGGCTGCGGTCGACGCCTACATCCCGACGCCTGAGCGTCCGATCAACCTGCCGTTCCTGCTGCCGATCGAAGACGTGTTCTCGATCTCGGGCCGCGGCACGGTTGTGACTGGCCGCGTCGAGCGTGGCATCGTCAAGGTTGGCGAAGAAGTCGAGATCGTCGGCATCCGCCCGACGACGAAGACGACGGTGACCGGCGTTGAAATGTTCCGCAAGCTGCTCGACCAGGGCCAGGCTGGCGACAACATCGGTGCGCTGATCCGCGGCGTCACCCGTGACGGCGTTGAGCGTGGCCAGATTCTGTGCAAGCCGGGTTCGGTCAAGCCGCACAAGAAGTTCATGGCTGAAGCCTACATCCTGACGAAGGAAGAGGGTGGCCGTCATACGCCGTTCTTCACCAACTACCGTCCGCAGTTCTACTTCCGCACGACCGATGTGACCGGCATCGTGACGCTGCCGGAAGGCACCGAGATGGTGATGCCGGGCGACAACGTCACGGTATCGGTCGAGCTGATCGTTCCGATCGCGATGGAAGAAAAGCTGCGCTTCGCCATCCGCGAAGGCGGCCGCACCGTCGGCGCCGGCATCGTCGCCTCGATCGTCGAGTAATTAGCGGCTGGGCCACCTGGCCCAAGGAAAGGATAGGGACGCCGATCTCGGTGTCCCTCTCGATCTTTGAAACCGGTGGCCCGCTAACGTAACTGAAGGTAAGTCGTGTCCCTAAGTGGTGACACGCGGATAACAGACACAAGGATAAAGTCGAATGAACGGCCAGAATATCCGCATCCGCCTGAAGGCGTTCGATCACCGGATTCTCGATGCCTCCACGCGCGAGATCGTATCGACGGCTAAGCGCACCGGTGCAAGCGTCCGGGGCCCCGTTCCGCTTCCGACCCGCATCGAGAAGTTTACGGTCAACCGGTCCCCGCACATCGACAAGAAGAGCCGCGAACAGTTCGAGATGCGCACGCATAAGCGCCTTCTCGATATCGTTGACCCGACCCCGCAGACGGTAGACGCGCTGATGAAGCTCGATCTCGCCGCCGGTGTCGATGTTGAGATCAAGCTCTGAGACCTCGGGTCTTCGGGCTGAGTGAGAAGGATTGAACCGATGCGTTCAGGTGTGATTGCACAGAAGGTGGGAATGACCCGCGTCTATAACGACGCCGGCGAGCATGTCCCGGTAACGGTACTGCGTATGGAAGGCTGCCAGGTCGTCGCTACGCGCACTGTTGAAAAGAATGGCTATACCGCAGTTCAGCTCGGTGCCGGCCAGGCGAAGGTGAAGAACACGTCGAAGGCGATGCGTGGCAACTTTGCCATTGCCAACGTCGAGCCGAAGGCCAAGCTGACGGAATTCCGCGTGTCGGAAGATCAGCTGCTTGAGATCGGTACTGAGATCAAGGCGGGTCACTTTGCAGCCGGTCAGCTCGTCGACGTGACGGGCACGACGATCGGTAAGGGCTTTGCCGGCGCCATGAAGCGCCACGGTTTCGGCGGTCTGCGTGCCACGCACGGTGTGTCGGTGTCTCACCGTTCGCACGGTTCGACCGGCTCGCGCCAGGATCCGGGCAAGGTTTTCAAGAACAAGAAGATGGCTGGTCACATGGGCCAGACGCGCGTCACGACGCAGAACCTGGAAGTGGTTTCGACCGACGAAGATCGTGGTCTGATCCTGATCAAGGGTGCTGTTCCTGGTTCCAAGGGTGCTTGGATCATCGTGCGCGACGCCGTCAAGTCGGCCGCGAAGTAAGGGAGCCAGATCAATGGAATTCAACGTCAAGACCCTCGAGGGAAAAGACGCCGGGAAGGTTTCCCTTTCGGACGCGATTTTCGGCCTCGAGCCCCGCGAAGACATTCTCGCCCGCGTCATCCGCTGGCAGCTTGCCAAGAAGCAGCAGGGCACGCACAAGGCTAAGGGCCGCGCGGAAGTTTCGCGCACCGGCGCCAAGATGTACAAGCAGAAGGGTACGGGCCGCGCCCGCCACCATTCGGCTCGCGCTCCGCAGTTCCGCGGCGGCGGCAAGGCTCATGGCCCGGTCGTCCGCAGCCACGAGCACGATCTTCCGAAGAAGGTTCGTGCACTCGGCCTTCGCCACGCCCTTTCGGCCAAGATCAAGGCCGATGACGTCATCGTCATCGACAACCTGATTGCCACCGAAGCCAAGACCAAGGCTCTCGCGTCCGTTTTCGAGACGCTCGGCCTGACCAACGCCCTCTTCATCGGCGGCGCAGAGCTTGACGGCAACTTCAAGCTCGCAGCTCAGAACATCCCGAACATCGATGTTCTGCCGATCCAGGGCATCAACGTTTACGACATCGTGCGCCGCGGCAAGCTCGTGCTTTCCAAGGCCGCGGTTGAAGCGCTAGAGGAGCGATTCAAGTGACCGATCTTCGCCACTACGATGTGATCGTCTCTCCGGCGATCACCGAAAAGTCCACGCTGGTATCCGAAAACAACCAGGTTGTTTTCAATGTCGCCAAGCAGGCGACGAAGCCGGAAATCAAGGCTGCGGTCGAGGCGCTGTTCGGCGTCAAGGTCACGGCTGTCAACACTCTGCTGCGCAAGGGCAAGACCAAGCGGTTCCGCGGTTTCGTCGGCAAGCAGAAGGACGTGAAGAAGGCTGTTGTGACGCTGGCTGAAGGCCAGACGATCGACGTCTCCACCGGTCTCTGAGGTATAAGAAAATGGCATTGAAAACTTTCAATCCGATCACCCCGAGCCAGCGCCAGCTGGTCATCGTCGACCGCTCGGCCCTCTACAAGGGCAAGCCGGTCAAGGCGCTGACGGAAGGTCTGACCAAGAGCGGCGGTCGTAACAACCTCGGCCGCATCACCGCCCGCTTCATCGGCGGTGGTCACAAGCGCACCTACCGTCTGATTGACTTCAAGCGTCGCAAGTTCGACGTCGAAGGCACGGTCGAGCGTATCGAATACGATCCGAACCGCACGGCTTTCATCGCGCTGGTGAACTATGCTGACGGCGAGAAGGCTTATATCCTCGCTCCCCAGCGTCTCGCTGCCGGTGACAAGGTTATCGCTTCCGAGAAGGCTGTCGACGTCAAGCCCGGCAACACCATGCCGCTGCAGTTCATCCCGGTCGGCTCCATCATCCACAACGTGGAAATGAAGCCGGGCAAGGGTGGTCAGATCGCTCGCTCCGCCGGTGGCTACGCACAGCTCGTCGGCCGCGACCAGGGCATGGCGATCCTTCGCCTGAACTCCGGTGAACAGCGTCTCGTTCATGGCTCCTGCCTTGCTTCGATCGGCGCCGTCTCCAACCCTGATCACGCCAACATCAACGATGGCAAGGCCGGTCGTACCGTTTGGCGCGGCAAGCGTCCGCATAACCGCGGTGTCGTCATGAACCCGGTCGACCATCCGCACGGCGGTGGCGAAGGCCGCACCTCCGGTGGTCGCCATCCGGTGACACCGTGGGGCAAGCCGACCAAGGGCAAGCGCACCCGGTCGAACAAGTCGACCGACAAGATGATCATGCGCTCGCGTCATCAGCGTAAGAAGTAAGAGAGGAAGTCTCCAATGGCTCGTTCAGTATGGAAAGGTCCGTTCGTTGACGGCTATCTTCTCAAGAAGGCTGAGAAGGTTCGTGAAGGCGGTCGCAGTGAAGTGATCAAGATCTGGAGCCGTCGCTCCACGATCCTGCCGCAGTTCGTCGGTCTCACCTTCGGCGTCTACAACGGCAGCAAGCATATCCCGGTCAGCGTCAATGAAGACATGGTCGGTCACAAATTCGGTGAATTCTCTCCGACCCGCACCTACTACGGTCACGGCGCGGACAAGAAGGCGAAGAGGAAGTAACAATGGGCAAGGCAAAAGCCGAACGCCGGCTGAAGGACAACGAGGCGCAAGCAGTCGCCCGCACGCTCCGCGTCAGCCCGCAGAAGCTCAACCTGGTTGCTGCGGCTATCCGCGGCAAGAAGGTCGAGCGCGCACTCGCTGAGCTGGAGTTCTCCCGCAAGCGCATCGCGGGCGCCGTCAAGAAGACGCTCGAATCTGCGATCGCCAACGCCGAGAACAACCACGATCTCGACGTCGACTCGCTGGTTGTCGCCGAGGCCTATGTCGGCAAGTCGATCGTCATGAAGCGTTTCCACGCTCGTGGCCGCGGTCGCGCGTCGCGCATTGAAAAGCCCTTCGCGCATTTGACGATCGTCGTTCGTGAAGTGCAGGCAGCAGAGGAGGCCGCATAATGGGTCAGAAAATCAATCCAATCGGTTTCCGTCTCGGAATCAACCGTACCTGGGATAGCCGCTGGTTTGCGGACAATGCCGAGTACGGCCAGCTGTTGCACGAAGACCTGAAGATGCGCAAGTTCGTCATGAGCGAACTGAAGCAGGCCGGGATCTCCAAGGTGGTCATCGAGCGTCCGCACAAGAAGTGCCGGGTCACGATCCACTCGGCACGTCCGGGCCTGATCATCGGCCGCAAGGGCGCAGACATCGACAAGCTCCGCAAGAAGCTGTCGGAGATGACGAATTCGGAGACGCACCTCAACATCGTCGAAGTGCGCAAGCCCGAAGTCGATGCGACGCTGGTCGCTCAGTCGATCGCCCAGCAGCTCGAGCGTCGCGTGGCTTTCCGCCGCGCCATGAAGCGCGCCGTCCAGTCTGCAATGCGTCTCGGCGCCGAAGGCATCAAGATCACCTGCGCCGGCCGTCTCGGCGGCGCTGAAATCGCCCGTACGGAATGGTACCGCGAAGGTCGTGTGCCGTTGCACACGCTGCGCGCCGACATCGACTACGGCACGGCTGAAGCAGAAACCGCATTCGGCATCTGCGGCATCAAGGTCTGGATCTTCAAGGGCGAAATCCTTGAGCATGATCCGATGGCTTCCGAGCGCCGCGCGATGGAAGGTGACGCCCAGGGTCCGGCAAGCCGTGATCGTGACCGCGACAGAGACCGTCGCCGCGACAACGCTTGATAGCGCGCGTGGCAGAGAAGTTCGGAGAATAAGAAAATGTTGCAGCCAAAGCGTACCAAGTACCGCAAGCAGTTCAAGGGCCGCATCAAGGGCGTCGCCAAGGGCGGTTCTGACCTGGCATTCGGCGAATTCGGCCTGAAGGCACAGGAACCCAACCGCGTCAATGCGCGCGAGATCGAAGCGGCCCGCCGCGCGATCACGCGTTATATGAAGCGCGCCGGCCGTGTATGGATCCGCGTGTTCCCGGACGTTCCGGTAACCAAAAAGCCGACCGAAGTCCGTATGGGTAAGGGTAAGGGCTCCGTTGAATACTGGGCATGCAAGGTCAAGCCCGGCCGTATGATGTTCGAGATCGACGGTGTCAGCGAAGAAATCGCCCGTGAGGCGCTTCGCCTCGGCTCTGCCAAGCTCTCGGTCAAGACGCGCTTCGTTCAGCGCATTGCAGAGTAAGGAATTGAGCTCATGAAAGCCTCAGATGTTCGCGCGTTCACCGCCGACCAACTCAAGGACGAGCTTGCCAAGCTGAAGAAGGAGCAGTTCAACCTGCGCTTTCAGAAGGCGACCGGCCAGCTCGAAAAGTCCTCGCGCATCAACGAAGTCCGCAAGGACATCGCCCGCGTGAAAACCATTGCCCGCCAGAAGGCGGCAGAAGTTAAGGCCTAAAGGAAGAAAAATATGCCGAAGCGCATCCTGCAGGGCGTCGTCGTTGGCGACAAGAACGAGAAGACGGTAGTGGTTCGCGTCGAGCGTCGTTTCGCTCACCCGCTGCTCCAGAAGACCGTTCGTCGTTCCAAGAAGTACAAGGCCCACGACGAGAATAACCAGTACAAGATCGGCGATACCGTATCCATCGAGGAATGCGCGCCGATCTCCAAGGACAAGCGCTGGACGGTGATTTCCGCCCAGGGCAAGTAACAGAATTTTGCGCGAGGCCTTGCGTCTCGCCGAAATATCTGTATGAAGCAGCGTCAGAACGCTCGAATGCCGGGCGTTCTTTTGCTTTGAGCGCACGGAAGGTCCCGTTCGGGAAACCACCCTGGCACGATCGACCCCGCGCTATTCAGCTATTGCCGCGTCTGTGCTGCCTCGCGGCAGCTCGGCCGGCGAAAATTTTCATAAGCCGGAGTAGGGGGCTAGCCCAACCATTCCGGTAAACCAAGAAGGCGACCTGATATGATTCAGATGCAAACAAACCTCGACGTCGCGGATAATTCCGGCGCGCGTCGTGTCATGTGCATCAAGGTGCTGGGCGGCTCGAAGCGCAAGTATGCCTCGATCGGCGACGTCATCGTCGTTTCGATCAAGGAAGCGATCCCGCGCGGCCGTGTGAAGAAGGGTGACGTGATGAAGGCGGTTGTTGTTCGCACCGCCAAGGACATCCGTCGTGCAGATGGCTCCGTCATCCGCTTCGACACCAATGCAGCAGTCCTCATCGACAACAAGAAAGAGCCGATCGGCACCCGTATCTTCGGACCGGTTCCGCGCGAACTTCGCGCCAAGAACCACATGAAGATCATCTCGCTGGCTCCCGAAGTACTGTAAGGAGCGAAGCGATGCAGAAGATTCGTAAGGGCGACAAGGTCGTCATGCTCGCTGGCAAGGACAAGGGCCGTACCGGCGAAGTTGTTCAGGTCATGCCGAAGGAAGATCGTGCCGTTGTTCGTGGCGTCAACGTCGTCAAGCGCCACCAGCGCCAGACGCAGACCCAGGAAGCCGGCATCATCAACAAGGAAGCCCCGGTTCACCTGTCCAACGTTGCAATCATCGACAAGGACGGCAAGCCGACCCGCGTCGGTTTCAAGGTTGTTGACGGCAAGAAGGTCCGTGTGGCCAAGCGTTCTGGAGAAGTGATCGATGGCTGAGGCAAAATATGAGCCGCGGCTCAAGAAGGAATATGTCGAGCGCATCCGCAAGGCGTTGCAGGAGCAGTTCTCCTACGCCAACGAGATGATGATTCCAAAGCTCGACAAGATCGTGATCAACATGGGTGTCGGCGAAGCGACCGCTGACTCGAAGAAGCCGACGGTAGCTGCCGCCGACCTCGCAGCGATCGCCGGCCAGAAGCCGGTCATCACCCGCGCACGCAACTCTATCGCAGGCTTCAAGGTCCGCGAACAGATGCCGATCGGCGCGAAGGTTACCCTGCGCGGCGCCCGCATGTATGAGTTCATGGACCGTCTCGTGAACATCGCGCTCCCGCGCGTTCGCGACTTCCGCGGCCTGAACCCGAAAAGCTTTGACGGCCGTGGCAACTTCGCCATGGGCATCAAGGAGCACATTGTGTTCCCTGAGATCAACTACGACAAGGTTGATCAGATGTGGGGCATGGACATCATCGTTTGCACGACGGCGACGACCGACGACGAAGCACGGGCTCTTCTGAAAGAGTTCAGCTTCCCGTTCCGTCAATAACCGTAACGACGAGCGTAGAAAAGGAACCTGACATGGCGAAGACAAGCGCAGTTGAAAAGAACAAGCGCCGCCGTACTACGGTCGCTAACCAGGCCGCTAAGCGGGCTGGGTTGAAGGCGATCATCATGAACCAGGCTCTTCCGATCGAAGAGCGGTTCAAGGCCTCGATCAAGCTGGCATCCCTGCCGCGTGATGGATCGAAGACCCGTATTCGCAACCGTTGCGAAGTTTCGGGGCGTCCGCGCGCATATTACCGCAAACTGCGCATGTCGCGTATTGCGCTGCGTGAACTCGGCAATCTCGGCAAGGTGCCGGGTATCGTCAAGTCGAGCTGGTAAGGAGCAGGTTACATGACAATGACTGATCCGTTGGGCGATATGCTCACTCGCATCCGTAACGGCGCTTCCCGCCGCAAGTCGTCGGTCTCGACGCCTGCTTCGAAGCTCCGTGCACGTGTTCTCGATGTTCTGCAGTCCGAAGGCTACATCCGTGGCTACTCCGTTGTCGATTTCGGCAATGGCAAGTCGGAACTCAGCATCGAGCTGAAATATTATGAAGGCGCATCGGTGATCCGTGAGATCGGCCGTGTGTCCAAGCCGGGCCGCCGGGTTTATGTCTCGGTCAAGTCCATTCCGCAGGTCGCGAACGGTCTCGGCATCACTATCCTTTCGACTCCGAAGGGTGTGATGGCCGATCACCAGGCTCGCGAACAGAACGTTGGTGGCGAGGTTCTTTGCTCGGTCTTCTAAGATCGAGCAGGGATCTCCATAGCGAACAGACAGGATTGAAACATGTCTCGTATCGGTAAAAAGCCCGTTCAGGTGCCTGCTGGGATCACGGCTACGGTCGATGGCCAGAAGGTGACTGCAAAGGGCCCGAAGGGCGAGCTGTTTTTCGTTGCTAACGACGAAATCAGCCTCAAGCTTGAAAACAACGCCGTCGTCGTGACGCCGGTGAACCAGACCAAGGATGCGCGCGCAAAGTGGGGCATGTCCCGCACGATGATCGAAGGCATCTTCAAGGGCGTCAAGGACGGTTTCGAGCGCAAGCTTGAAATCAATGGCGTCGGTTACCGCGCCGCCATGCAGGGCAAGAACCTGCAGCTGGCCCTCGGTTTCAGCCATGACGTGATCTACGAGCCGCCGGTCGGTATCTCGATCGTTGTTCCGAAGCCGACGGAAATCGTCGTCAGCGGCATCAACAAGCAGCAGGTCGGTCAGGTTGCCGCCGAAATCCGCGAATATCGCGGTCCTGAGCCCTACAAGGGCAAGGGCGTCAAGTACGCTGACGAGCGGATCGTCCGCAAAGAAGGCAAGAAGAAGTAAGGATCACGCGAAATGGCTAGCAGGAAAGAAGCACTTGCACGTCGTGCCAACCGCGTGCGCCGTCATCTCAAGTCGGTGGCCAACGGCCGTCCGCGCCTGTCGGTTCATCGCTCCTCGAAGAACATCTACGCCCAGGTCATCGATGACGTGGCCGGCAAGACGCTTGCGTCTGCCTCCACCCTCGAGAAGGATCTGCGCGGTTCTCTGAAGACCGGTGCCGATACCGCCGCCGCTACCGTTGTGGGCAAGCTCCTCGCAGAGCGCGCCTCCAAGGCCGGTGTTACGGAAGTCGTGTTCGACCGTGGTGCCTTCATCTATCACGGCCGCATCAAGGCTCTCGCCGAAGCGGCCCGCGAAGGCGGTCTCACCTTCTGATCAGTTTCCGGCCGGACGCCTCAGGCGCCGGCCGGATTTTCGCCGGACCGCAGGCGCTCTCCGAAAGGGGAGGCTGATGCGGTCCACATTTGTTTGCCGATTGCACCCGGAAAAGAAAAAGGAAGAGGACAATGGCACAGGAAAGAAGGCCGCAGCGGGACGACCGCCAGAGCCGCGAAGAGCGCGATAGCGAATTCGTCGACAAGCTTGTCGCGATCAACCGCGTCGCCAAGGTCGTCAAGGGCGGCCGTCGTTTTGGTTTCGCAGCACTCGTCGTCGTCGGCGACCAGAAGGGCCGCGTCGGCTTCGGCCATGGCAAGGCACGTGAAGTGCCGGAAGCCATCCGCAAGGCAACCGAAGCCGCCAAGCGCGAACTGATCTTCGTACCGCTGCGTGACGGCCGTACGCTGCATCACGACGTCCATGGCCGCCATGGCGCCGGCAAGGTTCTGCTGCGCTCGGCCAAGGTTGGTACCGGCATCATCGCCGGTGGTCCGATGCGCGCCGTATTCGAGACGCTCGGCATGCATGACGTCGTCGCCAAGTCGACCGGTTCGTCGAACCCCTATAACATGGTTCGCGCCACCTTCGACGCTCTGAAGCACCAGGTTCACCCGAAGGACATCGCAGCTCAGCGCGGCATCAAGTATGCAACGCTGCAGGCTCGTCGTGGCGCCTCCGGCAACGCCTCTGAAGAATAAGAGGAGTTTGACAGATGGCCAAGGCTACTAAGAAGGCTGAAGCGAAGACTGTCACGATCGAACAGATCGGCAGCCCGATCCGCCGTCCGGATGTCCAGCAGCGCACGCTGATCGGTCTCGGACTGAACAAGATGCACCGTCGCCGCACGCTGGAGGATACCCCTTCCGTTCGTGGCATGATCCGTGCTGTCCAGCATCTCGTTCGCGTCGTCGACGAGAAGTGAGACGGAGGAAACGCTCATGAAACTCAATGAAATCAAGGACAATGAAGGCTCGACCCACAGCCGCAAGCGCCTCGGCCGCGGTATCGGCTCGGGCTCGGGCAAGACTGGTGGTCGCGGCGTGAAGGGTCAGAAGTCCCGTTCGGGCGTCGCCATCAATGGCTTCGAAGGCGGCCAGATGCCGATCTATCGTCGCCTGCCGAAGCGCGGCTTCAACAACATTTTCGCTTCCGATTTTGTTGTCGTGTCGCTGGCCCGCATCCAGACGGCGATCGACGCCGGCAAGCTCGATGCCAAGACGACAGTTGACGCAACTGCCCTCAAGGCTGCTGGTGTCATCCGCCGCGTCAAGGATGGTGTTCGCGTTCTCGCCGACGGCGAGATCAAGGCCAAGATCACCATCGTCGTTGCAGGCGCCTCCAAGCCTGCCGTCGAGAAGATCGAAAAGGCCGGCGGCACCGTGACGCTGCTTTCGGCTCCGGCTGCAGCCGAATAATAAACTGATGATATATCGCCCGGGGTGCTTCACACCGGGCGATTTTGCTCCCATATGTGGGCCTCACAAAAACTTGGCTGGCGCGCCCGCGTCATGCCGGTAAGACTCGAAAACAAGGGTGAGGCATGGGGTTGCGCCGCAATCCGTCCTGAGCCCGGTTTTGAATAATTTCATACTGATTCCGGGTCCGGTCTGTCCCCCAGAGACGCCGGAATTGGTAGCGCGGAGAAACGCATGGCTTCTGCAGCGGAACAATTGGCATCCAACCTCAATTTTTCGACCTTCGCCAAAGCCGAGGATTTGAAGAAGCGCTTGTGGTTCACACTGGCAGCTCTCCTCGTCTATCGACTTGGCACGCATATTCCGCTTCCGGGTCTCAATCCCGAAGCCTATGCCCAGGCTTTCCGCGGCCAGGCAGGTGGCATTCTCGGCCTTTTCAACATGTTCTCGGGCGGCGCTGTTCAGCGCATGGCGATCTTCGCGCTCGGCATCATGCCCTATATCTCCGCTTCGATCATAGTGCAGCTCATGACCTCGGTCGTGCCGGCGCTCGAAAACCTCAAGAAGGAAGGCGAGCAGGGCCGTAAGATCATCAACCAGTATACCCGCTATGGTACCGTCATCCTCGGTGCGCTCCAGGCCTATGGCATTGCCGCCGGCCTTGAGAGTGGCCAGGGCCTCGTCGTCGAGCCCGGCTGGTTCTTCCGTGTTTCCACCGTTCTGACGCTGCTCGGCGGCACGATGTTCCTGATGTGGCTCGGCGAGCAGATCACCTCGCGCGGCATCGGCAACGGCATCTCGCTGATCATTTTCGCCGGCATCGCCGCCGGCCTTCCGACTGCCCTTGCCGGCACGCTCGAACTCGGCCGCACCGGTGCGCTGTCGACTTTCCTCATCCTGCTCGTCATCATCGTTGCGATCGCCGTCATTGGCATCATCGTCTTCGTCGAGCGCGCCCAGCGCCGGCTGCTGATTCAGTATCCGAAGCGCCAGGTTGGTAATCGGATGTTCCAGGGCGATACTTCGCACCTGCCGCTCAAGCTCAACACATCGGGTGTCATTCCGGCGATCTTCGCATCGTCGCTGCTGCTGCTGCCGGCAACGGTCGCGGGTTTCGCCAACACCTCGGCAATGCCCTCCTGGGTGACATCGATCGTCGCGGCTCTCGGCCACGGTCAGCCTCTCTACATGGTGCTGTATGGCGCGCTGATCGCCTTCTTCGCCTTCTTCTATACGGCCATCGTCTTCAATCCGAAGGACACGGCCGACAATCTGAAGAAGCATGGCGGCTTCATTCCCGGCATCCGTCCGGGCGAGCGCACCGCCGAATATATCGACTACGTGCTGACCCGCATCACGGTGATCGGCGCAATCTATCTCGTCTTCGTCTGCATCCTTCCGGAGATCTTGGTGTCGCAAACCGGCATCCCGTTATCCCTTGGTGGGACTTCGCTTTTGATCGTGGTTAGCGTAACTCTTGATACGGTTGCACAGATCCAGGGTCACCTGATCGCGCAGCAATACGAAGGCCTGATCAAGAAATCGAAGTTGCGTGGAGGAAAGAGGGGGCGATGAGACTTATCCTTTTGGGGCCGCCGGGCGCGGGTAAGGGAACCCAGGCCCAGCGGATCGTGGAAAAGCACGGCATTCCGCAGCTTTCCACGGGGGACATGCTACGTGCAGCGGTTAACGCCGGCACGGATGTCGGCAAGCGCGCGAAGGCGGTCATGGACGCCGGCAAGCTCGTCTCGGATGAGATCGTCATTGCCATCGTTTCCGAGCGTATCGATCAACCCGATTGCGCCAACGGCTTCATTCTCGACGGCTTCCCCAGGACGCTCGTCCAGGCTGATGCTACCGAGGCGATGCTGAAGGCAAAGGGTCTCGGCCTCTCCGTCGTCATTGAATTCCGTGTCGATGATGATGAGTTGATTCGACGTGTTGCCGGTCGCTACTCCTGTGCACAGTGTGGCAGCGTCTATCACGATACCGATAAGGTTCCGGCTGCTGAGGGCGTGTGCGACAAGTGCGGTTCGACGCACTTCAAGCGCCGTCCTGATGACACTCCGGAGACCATGACGGCCCGGCTGCAGGTCTACTACAAGGAAACCTCGCCGCTGATCGGCTATTACCATGCCAAGGGCAAACTGAAGTCCGTGGACGGCATGGCCGAGATCGATCAGGTGACGGCCGAGGTCGAAAGCATTCTTTCCAAGCTTTAAGGCTTTGAAAATAAACTTGGCGGAACGGTTGCTTTTCAGCAGTGATTCCGCTAAACACCGCGCCAACTCGCGACATTCCATGCGATCGGCGCGGATTTCCCAAGGAAGTCCGGGTGCGGTCGTTTTGACATGTTACGGACGTAAATCTGAACGGGCGGTTCTCAAGAGCCGCATAACGAAGCCCACTTGCCGGATGGCAACTGGAATGCAAGGAGAACAGGCGTGGCACGTATCGCTGGCGTCAACATCCCGACTGCGAAGCGCGTTGTTATCGCGCTGACCTACATTCACGGGATTGGTCCGAAATTCGCACAGGAAATCGTCGAAAAGGTCGGTATCCCGGCCGAACGTCGTGTGCATCAGCTGACGGACGCGGAAGTCCTTCAGATCCGCGAAGCCATCGACCGCGACTATCAGGTCGAAGGCGATCTTCGTCGCGATACCGCGATGAACATCAAGCGCCTGATGGACCTCGGCTGCTACCGCGGCCTGCGTCATCGCCGCGGCCTTCCGGTCCGCGGTCAGCGCACGCACACCAATGCCCGCACCCGCAAGGGCCCGGCAAAGGCAATCGCTGGCAAGAAGAAGTAATTTCCGGGAAACCGGGGTAAGGAGGCTGGTGGTCTGCGCCGGCCTCTTTTGAGTTTGGAGCGGGACCATATAGGCGCCGTTCCGGTGTAGCCGCTGGCATTACGGCGGTGAAGAGATCAACGAAAGGAATACCATGGCTAAGGAAGCCGTCCGCGTTCGCCGTCGCGAGCGCAAGAATATCTCGTCGGGTGTCGCTCACGTCAACTCGACCTTCAACAACACGATGATCACCATCACCGATGCGCAGGGCAATGCGATCGCCTGGTCGTCGGCTGGCGCCAAGGGCTTCAAGGGCTCGCGCAAGTCGACCCCGTTCGCTGCCCAGATCGCTGCCGAAGACTGCGCCAAGAAGGCCCAGGAGCACGGCATGAAGTCGCTGGAAGTCGAAGTCTGCGGTCCGGGTTCGGGTCGTGAATCGGCTCTGCGCGCGCTCCAGGCTGCAGGTTTCATGATCACGTCCATCCGCGACGTGACCCCGATCCCGCACAATGGCTGCCGTCCGCGCAAGAAGCGCCGCGTCTGATCATCGCTCTCGTCACCGGTGAGCGCTTGCGCGTTCCCGGTGGTTTTCAAGCTCGGTTGCCACGATTGGATGGTGGCAACGAACGGAAGGCAAACTCATGATTCAGAAGAACTGGCAGGAACTGATCAAGCCGAACAAGGTGGAGTTCTCCTCGAGCTCGCGCACCAGGGCGACGCTTGTTGCCGAACCGCTGGAGCGCGGCTTCGGCCTCACCCTCGGCAACGCGCTTCGCCGCGTTCTGCTCTCCTCGCTGCGCGGTGCTGCCGTCACGGCGGTGCAGATCGATGGCGTGCTGCATGAATTCTCCTCGATTCCGGGCGTCCGCGAAGACGTGACGGACATCGTGCTCAACATCAAGGAAATCGCCATCAAGATGGATGGCGACGACGCGAAGCGCATGGTCGTGCGTAAGCAGGGCCCGGGCGTTGTCACGGCTGGCGACATTCAGACGGTCGGCGATATCGAAATCCTCAACCCCGAGCATGTCATTTGCACGCTCGACGAGGGTGCCGAGATCCGCATGGAATTCACCGTCAACAACGGCAAGGGCTACGTTCCGGCCGAACGCAATCGGGCGGAAGATGCTCCGATCGGTCTCATCCCGGTCGACAGCCTCTATTCGCCGGTCAAGAAGGTGTCCTACAAGGTTGAAAATACCCGCGAAGGACAGGTTCTCGACTACGACAAGCTGAACATGACCATCGAAACCGATGGCTCGATCACCGGCGAAGACGCCGTCGCTTTTGCGGCGCGCATCCTCCAGGATCAGCTTGGCGTCTTCGTCAACTTCGACGAGCCGCAGAAGGAAACCGAAGAGGAAGCAGTCACCGAACTCGCTTTCAACCCGGCTCTCCTGAAGAAGGTGGACGAACTCGAACTGTCGGTCCGTTCGGCAAACTGCCTGAAGAACGACAACATCGTCTACATCGGCGACCTCATTCAGAAGACCGAAGCAGAAATGCTCCGCACGCCGAATTTTGGTCGCAAGTCGCTGAACGAAATCAAGGAAGTTCTCGCTTCCATGGGCCTGCACCTCGGCATGGAAGTGCCGGCATGGCCGCCCGAGAACATCGAAGATCTCGCGAAGCGTTACGAAGATCAATACTGAGCGGCGTGAGGAAAAGTGTAAAGCGGTTTTCCGCCCGCACGCCGATCGCAAGAACATAACAAAAGGCAGGCTCTTTCGGCTGCCTTTCCCCGTCAAACAGCAGGCCGATCGCCTGCATGTGCCAGGAAACGGCAGGCCCACTTAGTGTCAAGGGCACCTGCATTAAAGGAGAATAGCAATGCGCCATGGTAAAGCCGGCCGCAAGCTGAATAGAACTGCAAGCCACCGCAAGGCGATGTTCGCCAACATGGCGGCTTCGCTGATTACCCACGAGCAGATCGTCACGACCCTGCCGAAGGCCAAGGAAATCCGTCCGATCGTCGAGAAGCTCGTCACGCTCGGCAAGCGCGGCGACCTGCATGCTCGCCGTCAGGCGATCTCGCAGATCCGCGATGCCGCCGTCGTTTCGAAGCTGTTCGACACGATCGCAACGCGCTACGCCACCCGCAACGGCGGCTACCTGCGCATCATGAAGGCGGGCTTCCGCCAGGGCGACAATGCCGCCATGGCTGTGATCGAATTCGTTGACCGCGATGCCTATGCCAAGGGCGCAGCCGACAAGGCCCGCGTCGCTGCCGAAGAGCAGGCCGTCGCCGCTTAAGTCTTCCGCTTCGGCGGAAACAAAACAGCCGGGCTGCAAAGCCCGGCTGTTTTTGTTTCTGATATGGTGACGGGACCGGCTCCATTGCGCAAAATCATTCAGGCTCGCTCTCCGCAGTTCCTTCGTCTGGTCGCCCTGTTTCTTGTTGTCGTTCTCGGGCTGGTGCTCCGCCGGTTTGGCTATGCGGCTGATCTGCCCTTCATTGTCGTCAAATATGGTGGATCGGCACTCTGGGGAGCGATGGTCTATCTGCTCGTGGCGCTCTTTGTCGCAAAGTCACGACCGGCAGCAATTGCTGTCACGGCGCTGTTCATAGCGATCTCAGTGGAATTGTTCCGGCTCTATCACACGCCCTGGCTCGACGCGTTTCGGCTGACCACGGCCGGTGCGCTGCTGCTTGGGCGCGTGTTTTCGCTTTGGAACATGCTGGCTTATGCAATCGGCATAGCTGCGGCCTGCGCCTTCGATCCGGCACGCTGGACTGCGTTGCGTCCTCGTTAGAGCGCCTCGCGTCTTTTCAGACGCGCTAAGGACGCTCTATCACTTTGAATCTGCGCCTAATCCTTCCCGAAAATCGATTCCGATTTTCGGGGTTATGCGCTAAGCCTGCCGTCTCACGAAACCGACGCCATTGCCCGATTGCGCGTCCGCCCTTTGCCCTTCTGCCTGTTGCGTGCGATCGGCCGGTAGGAGCGATAGAGGATGAGCGCGATGATCAGCTCGACATAGATATATTGCTCGAGGTCGAGGATCTTGGTCGAGAGCGCGAAGTGCAGCGCCCCGCAGGCGGCGATGATGTAGACGAGGCGGTGCAGCCAGATCCAGTTCTTGCCGAGCCGGCGGATCGAGAAATTGTTGGATGTCGCCGCCAGCGGAATAAGCATCGCAAGCCCGGCCATGCCGAACATGATGAAGGGGCGCTTCAGCACGTCGTTGATGACGGCGGAAATATCCATCGCCTGGTCGAGAACCATGTAGACGGTGAAATGCATCAGCGCATAGTAGAAGGTCAGCAGGCCAAGCGCGCGGCGATAGCGCAGATAGTTCCAGCCGAAGAGCTCACGGGCAGGGGAAACGGCAAGTGTCGCGATCAGGAAACGGATCGTCCAAAGCCCAAGGAAACGCTCGAAGGTCTTGACCGGATCGGCGCCGAGCTGATCGGTCGCGCCGAGATAGAACGTCCAGGCCGCAGGCAAGAGTCCAACGACATAAAGCAGCCAGACGGAGGCGGGTTGCCAGCGCTTCGGGATGGCGAGCGACAGTTCCGCCATCAGAAATTCGCCTTCAGGTCCATGCCAGCATAAAGGCTTGCCACTTCGTCGGCATAGCCGTTGAAGGGCAGGGTGGGGTGGCGGCTCGCGCCGAAGAAGCCGCTCTCGCCGATGCGCCGTTCGCTGGCCTGGCTCCAGCGCGGATGGTCGACCGCTGGGTTGACGTTCGCGTAGAAGCCATACTCCTGCGAGTTGGTGACCTGCCAGGTATTCTTCGGCTGCTGGTCCGTGAGCGTGATCCTAACGATCGACTTGATGCCCTTGAAGCCGTATTTCCACGGCACGACGAGGCGGATCGGCGCGCCGTTCTGGTTCGGCAGCGTTTCGCCATAGAGCCCGACGGCCAGCAGCGTCAGCGGATGGCGCGCCTCATCCAGGCGCAGACCCTCGACATAGGGCCAGTCGAGCGACTGGAAGAAACCCTTCTGCCCCGGCATCTCGTCCGGCCGCACCACGGTTTCGAAGGCGACGTATTTGGCGCTGCCGAGCGGCTCGACCTTGTCGAGCAGCGACGCCAGCGGAAAGCCGTCCCAGGGGATAACCATCGACCAGGCCTCGACGCAGCGCATGCGGTAGGTGCGCTCCTCGATCGGGAATTCCTTCATCAGCGCCTCGAGGTCGAAGGTGCCTGGCTTGTTGACCATGCCGTCGACCTTGATCGTCCAGGGCAGCGGCTTGAAATCGCCGGAAAGAGCTGCGGGATCGCCCTTGTCGAGGCCGAACTCATAGAAGTTGTTGTAAGTCGTGACGTCCTTGATCGGCGTCGCCTTCTCGTCGACCTTATACTTGCTCTCAACGGCGGAGAGGGCTGCGGCACTCGCCCTGCCGGCGCCGTAGAGCGCCATGGCGCCAAGCGCTGCCGCGCCCAGGAATTCACGGCGGCGCACATAGATCTGGCGCGGCGTGATCTCCGACGACGCGATCTTCGGCGGGCGATAGGTTGGCATGTCGAAACCTCCTCGGCGGATATCCTGAAATATAGCCCTTAAACGAACCGCCGGCATGTCTATATTGCTGCATAATTCCTAATCAGAATCGATTTAGGAATTATGCAGCAATTCAAAGTGCTACTGCGTCCTGTGCGCATCTCAAACGACGTCCGGCTCTATAGTGTCTAAGCCTTGAATATTGCTGACGGGAAGCCAATTTTTTGTGTTCGGTCGTGATGGAATAGGCTGTAACAAAACGCCCCGTCGAACCGTATATGATCGATGGGTCTCATGGCGCTTCTCCCCGGCGTACCGGATTTGGGCTTCCCGGTAGTGACAGCCCCCGTCGATTGGATTAGGACAATTCCAAAAAGCAGCGTTTGCCCGGCCCGCAGGCTCCATGCCGCCCGGCTTCGCCTGATAATTCCGACACGTTGAGGAAGACACCGATGCCAGCTTACCGTTCCAGAACCACGACCCATGGCCGCAACATGGCCGGCGCCCGCGGCCTTTGGCGCGCCACGGGCATGAAGGATTCGGATTTCGGCAAGCCGATCATCGCCGTAGTGAATTCCTTCACCCAGTTCGTGCCCGGCCACGTGCACCTGAAGGACCTTGGCCAGCTCGTTGCCCGCGAAATCGAGGCGGCCGGCGGTGTCGCCAAGGAATTCAACACGATCGCCGTTGATGACGGCATCGCCATGGGCCATGACGGTATGCTTTATTCGCTGCCTTCGCGTGAGCTCATCGCCGACAGCGTCGAATACATGGTCAATGCCCATTGCGCCGACGCCATGGTCTGCATCTCCAACTGCGACAAGATCACCCCTGGCATGTTGATGGCGTCGCTGCGCCTTAATATCCCGACCGTCTTCGTTTCGGGCGGTCCGATGGAAGCCGGCAAGGTCGTGCTGCACGGCAAGACGCATGCGCTCGACCTCGTCGATGCCATGGTCGCCGCAGCCGATGACAAGATCAGCGACGAGGACGTCCAGACCATCGAACGCTCTGCCTGTCCGACCTGCGGCTCCTGCTCCGGCATGTTCACCGCCAATTCGATGAACTGCCTAACGGAAGCGCTCGGCCTTTCGCTGCCTGGCAACGGATCGACGCTTGCCACCCACGCCGACCGCAAGCGCCTCTTCGTCGAGGCCGGCCATCTGATCGTCGATCTCGCCCGCCGTTACTACGAGCAGGACGACGTCAAGGCGCTGCCGCGCACCATCGCCTCCAAGCAGGCCTTCGAGAATGCCATGGCGCTCGACATCGCCATGGGCGGCTCGACCAATACGGTCCTGCACATCCTTGCTGCCGCCCATGAAGGCGAGATCGATTTCACCATGACTGATATCGATGCGCTGTCGCGCCGGGTGCCATGTCTGTCGAAGGTCGCACCCGCCAAGAGCGATGTTCACATGGAAGACGTCCACCGCGCCGGCGGCATCATGTCGATCCTCGGCGAACTCGACAAAGGCGGTCTCTTGAACCGCGATTGCCCGACCGTCCATGCCGAGACGCTGGGCGATGCGATCGACCGCTGGGATATCACCCGCACGAACAGCGAAACCGTTCTCAACTTTTATCGCGCCGCTCCGGGTGGCATCCCGACCCAGGTCGCCTTCAGCCAGGAAGCCCGCTGGGATGATCTCGACACCGACCGCAAAAACGGCGTCATCCGCTCGGTCGAGCATCCCTTCTCTAAGGATGGTGGTCTTGCCGTGCTCAAGGGCAATCTTGCGATCGACGGCTGCATCGTCAAGACGGCCGGCGTCGATGAATCGATCCTGAAATTCTCCGGCCCCGCCCGCGTCTTCGAAAGCCAGGATTCCTCGGTCAAGGCGATCCTGGCCAACGAGGTGAAGGCCGGCGACGTCGTCGTCATCCGCTACGAAGGCCCGAAGGGCGGCCCAGGCATGCAGGAAATGCTCTATCCGACGAGCTATCTGAAGTCGAAGGGCCTCGGCAAGGCCTGTGCGCTCATCACCGACGGCCGCTTCTCCGGCGGCACTTCCGGCCTCTCGATCGGCCACGCCTCGCCGGAAGCGGCAAATGGCGGCACGATCGGCCTGGTGCGCGAAGGCGACATGATCGACATCGACATCCCCAACCGCACGATCAGCCTGCGTGTCAGCGAGACCGAACTTGCCGCCCGCCGCGCCGAGCAGGATGCCAAGGGCTGGTATCCCACAGAAGTCCGCAAGCGCAACGTCACCACCGCCCTGAAGGCCTATGCGGCCTTCGCAACGAGCGCCGATCGCGGCGCCGTGCGCGATCTGAACGCGCGGTAGGTCATCCACCTACGACCCGCTGATGAAGAGTCAGCTGCTCTTCCAATCGGTCGCTTTCAAAGCGGCCGGTTGATGTTTTTATAGGTCTCGCCGAGTTGCTTCAGCCGCTCGTCATAGGCAGCCTTGATGCAGACCGCATCCGCCCCGCATTCCTGCCGTTTCTTCAGCCAGGCCGTCTGTTCGTCCTGCAATGTTCCGCGCGAACCCATCGCCAGCAGGCCGGAGAGCAGCTCGAAGGTCGTCACCATCTTCACGTCGGCGTCGTTGAGCGCACGGTTGTCGCAGATCGTTTTCTCATCCGGCTTCAATTCTTTCGCGTCGCAATCGAAGCTTGCTGCCTGTGCCAGGTCCGATGCGATGAGCAGGATCGCAAAGCCGAGGGCCGCTATCGTCGTTCTTGTCGTGATCATTCATATGGTCCTATTGCCGTCGGTCAGGCGAGCTTGCGCAGTGCCAGAGCCAGGAAGATGACGCAGATCAGCCAGACGGCAAGGATGAAGATCAGTCCGACCCGGCCGGAGGGACGCTCGATGCGCCTTGTCGCCTCCATACGAAGCTCGTTCATCACCTCTACTGGCACGAGCTGGATCGCCAGCATGATGCCGAGCGGAACGATCAGGAGATCGTCGAGATAGCCGAGGATGGGGATGAAATCGGGGATGAGATCGATAGGCGACAGCGCGTAGGCGGCAACGCCGCCAGCCACCGCTTTGGCATACCATGGCACGCGCGGATCACGCGCGGCAAGCCACAGGGCCACGATGTCACGCTTCAGTGACTTCGCCCAGCTTTTGGCTTTTGATATCAGTCGCATGGCCAATCTTCCTGACTCAAATTCACAACGACTTCAACTTGTTTCCAAGACGTCCACTTGCCTTATTCTTCCATGCTTCCGCCCTCTTTCCTTTCTAGCGTCGGGCCTAGAACAGGATGATTTTAGGCCGGTTCGGCCTAAAGTCTGAATCCTGTTCGCAATTAAATAGTTAGAGCATGATGTCGTCCGAAAACCGCTCACACTTTTCGGCATCATGCTCTAAAACGTTCCTCAAGAGGATTCAAAAGGAATACCCATGCAAGGCTTTTTTAAGCGCGCGTCCGTCTCGCTGTTCGCTCTGATGCTCGTACTGCCGGCTGTCGCCCATGCGCAGACGGCAAAGACAGTGCCCGAAAGCCAGATGCAGATGCAGCTTTCCTTCGCGCCGCTCGTCAAACAGACCGCAGGCGCCGTCGTCAATGTCTATGCGGAGAAGACCGTCCAGCGCCAGTCGCCCTTTGCCGGCGACCCCTTCTTCGAGCAGTTTTTCGGCCAGCAGATGCCGAACCGTTCGGAAAAGCAGTCTTCGCTCGGTTCCGGCGTCATCGTCGAGGCGAACGGCACTGTCGTGACCAACAATCACGTCATCGAGGGCGCCGATGACATCAAGATTGCGCTGTCGGATGGCCGCGAATTCCCCTGCAAGGTGGTGCTGCGCGACGACCGAGTCGATCTCGCCGTGCTGAAGATCGACACCAAGGAGAGCTTTCCGACATTGCCGATCGGCAATTCCGACGCGGTCGAGGTCGGCGATCTCGTGCTGGCGATCGGCAACCCCTTCGGCGTCGGCCAGACGGTGACCAGCGGCATCGTCTCAGCACTTGCCCGCAACCAGGTGGTCAGGAACGAATTCGGCTTCTTCATCCAGACCGATGCCTCGATCAATCCCGGCAATTCCGGCGGCGCCTTGATGAACATGAAGGGCGAACTGATCGGCATCAACACGGCGATCTTCTCGCGCGGCGGCGGCTCGAACGGTATCGGTTTCGCCATCCCTGCCAATCTGGTCAAGGTCTTCCTCACCTCTGCCGATGCCGGCGTCAAATCCTTCGAACGGCCCTATGTCGGCGCAAGCTTCGATGCCGTGACCTCGGAAGTGGCTGAGGCGCTGGGGCTAAACAAGGCCCGCGGCGCACTCATCGTCAAGGTCTCGGAAGGCGGGCCGGCGGCCAAGGCCGGGCTGAAGGCTGGCGAAATCGTCACCGCCGTCGACGGAATTTCCGTCGAGCATCCCGATGCGCTGCTCTACCGGCTGACGACGGCCGGTCTCGGCAAATCGGTCAACCTCACCGTCATCGAGAATGGCCGCGAGCAGCAATTGCCGCTGGTGCTTGCCCGAGCCCCCGAAACTTCGCCGCGCGACCAGCGCACGATCGGCGGACATACGCCCTTTACCGGCGCCGTCGTCGAGAACCTGTCGCCGCGTGTCGCCGACGAGCTGCGCATGCCACCGGAATCGGCGGGCGTCGTCGTCTCCGAGGTGAAGGAGGAATCGCCTGCTGCCCGTCTCGGTTTCGAACCGAAGGATATCATCGTTTCGATCAATGGCACGGATGTGAAGTCGACCAGCGAATTGTCCGAAATCGCCGATAGCGACCCCGGCCTCTGGCGGGTCGAGATAGAGCGCGACGGCCAGCGCATCCGGCAATTCTTCCGATGAGCAACGATCTCTTCGCGCCGCGTGTTCCGGAAGAGGTCGCTGCCAGGCGGCCGCTTGCCGACCGGCTGCGGCCGAAGACGCTTGCCGAAGTCACCGGTCAGGAACACCTGACCGGTGAGGATGGCGTGCTGAAAAGGATGATCGAAAGCGGCTCGCTCGGCTCGATGATCTTCTGGGGTCCGCCCGGCACCGGCAAAACGACGGTGGCACGGCTGCTTTCGGGCGAGGCGGGCCTCGCCTTCGAGCAGATATCGGCGATCTTCTCCGGCGTCGCCGATCTGAAGAAGGTGTTCGAGACAGCCCGCTTGCGTCGTATGGACGGCCGTCAGACGCTGCTCTTCGTCGACGAGATCCATCGTTTCAACCGCGCCCAGCAGGACAGTTTCCTGCCCGTCATGGAGGATGGCACCGTCATCCTCGTCGGCGCCACCACCGAGAACCCATCCTTTGAGCTCAACGCCGCTCTGCTGTCGCGGGCCCGTGTGCTGACCTTCAAGTCGCATGACGAGGTGAGCCTTGAGGAACTGCTGAAGCGTGCTGAGGCGATCGAGCAGAAGCCGCTGCCGCTGACGGAGGATGCCCGCGTCAGCCTGATCCGCATGGCCGACGGCGACGGCCGCGCGGTGCTGACGCTCGCCGAAGAAGTCTGGCGGGCGGCGCGCGAAGGCGAGAGCTTCGATACCGAAGGCCTGACACGCATCGTCCAGCGCCGTGCCCCGGTCTACGACAAGGCGCAGGACGGCCACTACAACCTGATCTCGGCGCTGCATAAATCCGTACGCGGCTCGGATCCCGATGCCGCGCTCTATTATCTCGCCCGCATGTTCGATGCCGGCGAGGACCCGCTCTATCTCGGCCGGCGGCTGGTGCGCATGGCGGTGGAGGATATCGGTCTTGCGGATCCGCAGGCGCTGGTGATCTGTAACGCCGCCAAGGATGCCTATGAGTATCTCGGCTCGCCGGAAGGCGAGCTGGCGCTGGCGCAGGCCTGCGTCTACCTCGCCACCGCCCCGAAATCGAATGCCGTCTACACCGCCTTCAAGGCGGCAAGCCAGGCGGCAAAGCAGAACGGCTCGCTGTTGCCGCCGAAGCATATCCTCAACGCGCCGACCAAGCTGATGAAGGGCGAGGGTTACGGCGACGGCTACCGATACGACCACGACGAGCCGGATGCCTTTTCCGGCCAGGACTATTTCCCGGAGAAGATGGGTCGCCAGATCTTCTACGATCCGCCGGAGCGCGGCTTCGAGCGCGATATCCGCAAGCGGCTGGAATGGTGGGCAAAGCTTCGCAAGGAGCGCAATCCGCGCTGAAGCCCGGCGAACTCAGGAGGCGCGCGGCGTCTTTTGATTTGCCGGCGCGGCAATCACTTTGACGGACGATTCCGCAAGCCCGTGATGCCCTTCCATATCGACGATGACATGCCAGTGGCCGCTTTCCGGAACGGCGATCTTGATCGGCGATTTGCGCGCCACGCCGCCGATATATTTGAAATCGAGAACCTCGGTGAACCGCTGGAAATTCGGCGCCGTCATGAGGCGGACATTGTTCACCGCATTCAACGACACCTCGATGATCGTTCCGGCGCGTTGTTCCTTAAGATCGTAATGGGTGAAGCGGAAATTCGGTTTCATCGGTCTCGTGGCGTCTGAAGTCTCTGCGACGCGATTTTACCAGTATGTTGGTTAAGGAAAAGTTGGAACTCGGCCTTTCAGCTCACGTCTTCGCGCTCCGCCTCAGAGCACGCCGAAAATGACGTAGAGTTCGACACAGGCGAGCACTACGCCAAAGACGAGCAGCGCCTGGGCGGTGCGTTTCTCGCGCATCTGCTTACTGCCGCGGGTGATCCTGTGTGGGCGAGGGAACTGAAAACTGGAAGACCTGACATCTCGCATGGCATTTGACCTTTGCAGTGATGGCGAAAGTCTACTGCTGCGGCCGATAGGAAATCCATTCGGAGCGGGGCACGAAAATATAGAAATGGCATAAAGGCCGATGCGAGAAATTTCGAAGCGTGATGTCGGAAAGACATGAGCGCCGCCGTCCTTGCGGCATCGATGCAAACATGGAGCAAGGACATGTCGAAGATGACGCTGATTTCGATGATCGCAACCACTGCCGCATTCTTGGCCGTGCCCGATATGGCGGGTGCCGGCGGTGCCGCGCCTGTCACCGAGGAGAAGAAGGCCACCGCGCCGATCGTCAGGAAAGGCAGCGTGCCGGTCAACGGTATCGACTATTATTATGAGATCCGTGGCGAGGGTGAACCGCTGCTGCTGCTGCACGGCGGCCTCGGGCAGATCGAGATGTTCGCGCCGGTCATGCCTGTTTTCACCGACCACCGGCAGGTGATCGCCGTCGATCTGCAGGGCCATGGCCGCACGCCCCTCGGCAAACGGCCGATCGAGCTTCCGGCCATCGGCGCCGATCTCGCGATCCTGGTGAAGCAGCTCGGTTACGACAGGGTCGACGTCTTCGGCTATTCATTCGGCGGCGGGGTAGCGTTGAACATGGCGGCGAACGCGCCCGACCGGGTGCGTCGGCTGGTGATACTGTCGGCGCCTTATGCGCAGAACGGCTTCTTCCCGGAAATGCTGCCGCAGCAGGCGGCCGTCGGCGCCGGTATGGCCGACATGATGAAGGACACGCCGATGTTCCTCTCCTACAAGGCGGTAGCGCCTGACGTTTCCGAATTTCCGAAGCTGCTCGATGCCATGGGCGCCCTGATGCGCGAACCTATCGACTATAGCGATGCCGTCGCCAAGCTCACAATGCCGGTTCTGCTGATCTACGGCGATGCCGACATGATCCGGCCCGAGCATATGATCGACTTCTACCACAAGCTCGGCGGCGGTCTGCGCGATGCGGGCTGGATGCGGGAAAACATGTCGAAGAACCGGCTGGCGATCCTGCCCGATCTCACTCACTACGAGACCTTCGCCTCTCCTCTGATGGCGAATATGGCAATGACCTTCCTCGATGGCGGCGGCAAGGCGCCGAACTGGGCCGAGCAGGTCGGAAAGTAAGTGAAGACGGCCGGGCTCTCCCCGGCCGCCTTTCCCTCTGCGATCAGCTGCCGCGCTGGTTTTCCCGATCCAATTGCGTCACCAGCGCCAGGATCGTTTCCGAGACCGGGGTCGGCACGGCGCTCAGGCGTCCGAGCGCCACCACCATGCCGACCAGCGGCGTGATTTCGAGCGCCTTGCCGCCGATCAGATCCTGCAGCATCGACGTGCGCACGGCGCCGATATGGCGCGATTGTTCGAGCCGCTGCTCGACGGTCATGCTGAAACGCGCGCCCAAGGCCTCGCCGACGGCGCGGACCTCGTTCATCACCTTGCCGACTGTGGTCGAAAGTGCGGGATCTGCCATGATGTCGGTCATCAGCGCCCTGGTCAGCGCACTGATCGGGTTGAAGGCGGCGTTGCCCATCAGCTTGCTCCAGATCTCGTCGCGAATAACAGGCGTCGTCGTGATGTTGAGGCCGGCGTCGGTCAGCACCGCGGCGATCGCCTCGAGATCGGGCGAGATGTCGCCCGAGGGCTCGCCGAGCACGAAGCGGCCGTTGTTGGCAAGCTGGATCTCGCCGGGATTGATCACCTCTGCGCCCTGGTAAGCGACGCAGCCGATGACCCGTTCCGGCCCGATCAGCCGCCACAGCCTGCCGCCGGGATCGAGTTCGTCGAACTGCAGCTCGGCATGCCGGCTCTGGGTATCGCGGTGAAAATACCACCACGGAATGCCGTTGAGGATCATGACGACGCGTGTGCGCTCCTTGAGGAGGCCTGCAATGCCTTCGGCAGCAGGCGCCAGCTGATGCCCCTTAAGACCGGTGATGACGAGATCCTGCGGTGGCAATGTGCTGGGATCGTCGGTCGCAGTCAGGCGGACATTGAGCGGCCTTTCTGCATCGGCTTCGCGCAGCCTGAGACCGTTGTCACGGATGGCGTCGAGATGGGCTCCACGCGCGACGACGGAGATGGTGGCGGCGTTTGCGGCTTGGCTTGCAAGCTTGGCGGCGATAGCCCCGCCGAGTGCGCCAGCGCCATAGATGCAGATGGACTTGATGGACATGCTCGCCTCTTTACGGTGATGATCGAACCTAGATCTAGGTCATTCCAGACGTGAGGCGAATGCTAATTTGCCGCATGATGCGCTTTCCTGCGGTCACAGCGGCGCTGCCCGCCGGATCCCCGAGATCTGGGGATGCGACGGGCAATGCCGGTCTTCAGGCCGAGGTCGTTGCATCGCTCGGAAAATCGGGATTCGTATCCGTGACCCTTTTGACTCCGACGCCTGAACTGGCCAAAGATGCCCCATGGCCACCACGCCAACATCATCGGGAGAGGTTGATGAACCGTCGGATTTTGCCAACTGCCAATCGAAGAGGACCAAAGTGGCCCAGCGGTCTGTTTTCCGCGTTGGCTGTGCTGATGCTGCTCGCCTCGGCGGCGGTCGGGCGGGACATTGGGCCGCAAAGCCCAGCCTCGCGCGAGCAGGTCGAAAAACTCGTCGGCCTCTGGAAAGATCACTTTGCCGGCGCCGATAGCCTGCAGGAGCGGCGGACTGCTTTCAGGGCGCTGATGGAGGCGACGCCGGGGCCGACGCGCATCCAGGTTCGGCAGGTCGACGCCGACGGCGTCGATGCCGAGTTGATGTGGCCCGCTCGCCTTCATCATCCGATCGGCCAAAGGGTGATCCTCTATATTCATGGCGGCGGCTTTTCCAGTGGCTCGATCCGCACGCACAGCCTGCTTGCCGGCTCGCTCGCCAAAGCCGCATCCAGCGACGTTTTTCTCATCGATTATCGGCTGATGCCCGAATATGGTTATCCCTCGCAGATCAACGACGCGCTGACGGCCTATCGCTGGCTTCTCGACAATGGCTATCGGAGCGAGAACGTGGTCGTGGCGGGAGACGGCGCCGGCGGCAACATCGCGATCGAGACGGTGCTGCGGCAGATGCAGGCGGCAAAGCCGTTGCCGGCGGCGGTGATTGCGCTCAGCCCCATCACCGATCTTGCCGCGACGGGCGGATCGATGACGACAAATGCCGAAAGCGATCCGCTGGTCGACAAGGCCTGGGTCGAGACCTTGCGCAAGCCCTATCTCGGCAGCCGGTCTCCGGCCGATCCCCGGGTATCGCCGCTCTATGCCGACATGACCGGCTTTCCGCCGCTGCTGCTGCAGGTCGGCTCCGGCGAAGTCCTGCTGGACGACACGCTGCGGCTCGCCGACAAGGCGCGCCAGGCGGGCGTGGATGTCACCACCGAGGTCTGGCCGGGCATGCCCCATCAGTGGCAGCTGTTTCCGTCGCTGCTCGACGATGCCGATCGGTCGAGCCAGAATATCGCCGAGTTTGCGATCCGGCATTTTGCCGACAAACCGCAGGAGTAGAGGCGGAGAAGTAGAAGTCGTAAGAGCAGCCCCCGGACATCCTCCGTCATCACATCATTGCTGTGTGCCGCGGGACGGTGAGGGCGCCAGAGGCCGCTCGACCTCTCGGCCGACGCTGAGCGCCTTTCGCACGTTCGGCTCCAGCCGTTCGATATAGGCGTGGTCGGGTGCAGCGCCCAGCGCATCCAGCATTTTCGAGAAGAAACATCGGGCCGCTGCCGCTGCCGTGACGTCGAAGATCTCGGCATCGCTCAGGCCCTGTTTCTTCAGCCCGTCTATATCCTGCTGCGTGACCGACGTCGCATCGCGCGTCACCTTGGCGGCAAAAGCCATGATCGCGCGTTCGCCGGCATCGATCGGCGCCTTCTCCGTCTCGTTGACAACAGCCGTCAACCCATCGCCGGTGAAACCCTCGCGCAACAGCACCGAGCCGTGCGCCAGCATGCAATATGAGGATTTCAGCTCCTTGGCCGCGGCCAGCGTCACCAGTTCGTAGCGCCTGAGGCTCATATAGCCGCGAATGCTCGAAAGCAGCGCCGCCCAGCTCTCCATCACCTCAGGCCGGTGGCCGAAGGCTCGATACATGTTCGGCAGATAACCATAATTCGCCTCGGCGGACGCATACATCGCTGTCGTCTTCTCGCTGGCGGATGCATTGGGGGTGTGAATGAAAGCCATGGTGTGATCCTCCTCTGTCGTAAGAAGGATAGGGTAGATATGCAGGACAGCAATCCTGAAACATCAGGCGGCGTTATTGGCTGCGGAAGCGTCGCCGTTTCTCTTGATTGGAAGCGTTACGGTGAATGTCGATCCGCATCCTCTTGCGCTTCGAACCTCAATCGAGCCGTTGTGCAGTTCGATGATCTGCTTCACCAGATTGAGGCCGATCCCGGTTCCGGCAATCCCGGTCGAAGTCCGGGCCCGAAAATAGCGCTGGAACAGCCGCGGCACGTCTTCGGCATCGATCCCCACTCCATCGTCGCTGATCGAAACTTTGACGTTTCCCGGCTCTGCCCATGCCGTGACGCGAATTTCGCAGGTTCCGGGCGCGTATTTGACGGCATTGGAAAGCAGGTTGGTAAAGACCTGTGCCAACGTCCGAGGATCGGCATCGATGAACTCCGGCAGCCCATCGATATCCAACACAAAGCTGTGCGATTTTGCGATCGTCGACTGCCGCTCGCAACAGGTTTTTATCAACGATCTCAATGCGCAGGCGTCGTAATTGATATCGATCTTGCCGGTATCGAGGCGTCCGGCTGACAGGATGCTCTCCATGAGATCGACAATCCGGGTCACCGATGCGCGGATTTGATCGACCTTGTCGCTGAGAAATTCGGGTTCGACCGCCCCTCTTTTTCGCAGCAGCCGCTGGGCAGCAGCGTCGATAATTGCAAGCGGCGTCCTGAATTCATGGGATGCCATCGCCACGAACTGCCGCTGCAGTTCGTTGATGTTCCGCTCCTGCGCCAGCATTCGCTCGAGTTCGCGCGCCTGCCGCTCGACTTCAGCCGTGCGGCTCTTCACCGTCGCTTCGAGCTGATCGTGATGCCGGCGCAGCTCTTCGGCCAGCCGGACGGTCTTGGTGACGTCCTCATGGGTGGCCACGTATCCACCGTTTTGCATCGGATTGTGAGTGATCTTGATAACGCGCCCATCGGCCAGGAGGATGTTCTGGCTGGCCGGCGCACCGCGGGTTGTCGCTTCGAAGACTACATCAAAATAGGTCGTGGTATCGGCCGGGCCATTTCCCTCCTGGCTGCGATAGGCCAGGATATCCACAAGTGGCGTTCCCGGTTGCGTGAGAAGGTCCGGCAGATTGTACATCCGTGCATAGGAGGCGTTGCACAGGATGAGGTTCTTTGTCGAATCGAACATGCACAGCCCATGCGGCATATTGCTGAAGGCTGCGTCGAACCGGCGATGTTGCTCGGTCAGGCTGTCTTCGACGCGAATGAGAATCGAGATGTCTTCATAGCTGAGGATCCAGCCCCCATCCCTCGACGGGGCACAGGTCAGTGAGACCATCCCTCCGTCGGAAAGGGCAAACTGAGACGTGGGCGGTCCACCGACCATCGACCGGCGGGATGCCACTGCACGGCAGTCTGCAGTGCCCGGCAATCCGTCGATATTCATGCCTTCGCGGATAGCTCCTTGCGGAAGGCCCAGAATGTCCAACGTGCGTGAATTGAAAGCCGTCACTGTACCGGCAGGATCAAGCAGGACAATGCCCTGAGGCAGGCTCTCCAGAATGGATTCAAACGAGTGTGACATCATCCGGCCCTGCTTGAGTTCTGGCGGGTTGCACGTATCCGTAGCATTCGTCACAAACGATAAAGTTTCGCTAATGTCGATCGGCGGAAATTCCTCGACGGAAACCGGAAGATCCTCCTGTCGTTTTGCGATGGTCGAACCAGCGTTCCAGGGATGTTCAAGCTCGTATCGAGAGGCGTGGGACGACCCTCGACCGTCTCCCAAAATGTCCACAAATTCGTGGAAAGCCGATATAGAGGGGATCGTGCGCTCGGTTTTAGCCGAGTTTGGCCAGTTGTTCGTCTAGAAGGTCAAGGCTGTCCTCTCCGACCTCGTTGACGTCACTTGGCATGGGCTCGCCGATCTCCTGGTAAACAAGCCAGGCGACATACATGGTTGCCGTCGTCAGGGCGTTCCAGCCGTCTTCGCTGGGTTTTCCGGCTGCCTCGGAGAGCCGACGGAGCGTCCCGCGCTCATCGTCGCTGTAGATAAGATCGGCGAAGTCTCGGCCCATCAGGTGTGCGCCATCACCCCAAGTGCGGATTGCCGCCAAGGCGGCTTCGGCTTCGGGCGCGTGGGGTTCGGTGCGCTCGATTTGTGCGACCAAGGACGCGGCGACGGCTGCCAAGCGTCGTGCTTGTTCGCGTGGTGGCAGAACGGTCAACTCGGCGCGCAGTTTCATGTCGCCATGTCCTCCACTGGGTTTGTCGCAAAGTTTATCAACACAGAATAGAAGCCCCCCTGCTTTTCTCAGAAGGTCTTGTCGCTTCGACGGAAATAACGGACGAGCCCGAATTTTCCACATTTTTGCAGCCAACGCATCTGTCGGTCGTGCGCCACCTACGATTTTCCAGTCAAAAAACATCGACATAGGCTTCTCAGCCAAGGTCAATCTTTAGACCGTTCCAATTTCTACGATGGGATTCCGGCGGTAGGAGAAGGCCGAAATTTGCCAAAGAATGGCTAGTTGATAACAATCCGTACAAATTTCTCTTGACAGAATTGGAACGTTCCAAATATTTAATGATCAGTCGACGTTGGCGTCGGGAGGGGAAATGACACAGGCGCGGGTAACCGTCATCGACATTGCGAAAGCCGCCGGCGTCTCGAAATCGACGGTTTCGCTGGTGCTTCAGGGTTCCTCCCTGGTCAATGAGGGGACGCGTTCCAAGGTCAATGCGGTAATGCGCGAGCTGGGCTATGTCTACAATCGCGGCGCCGCCAATCTTCGGCAGGCCGGTGCCAAGTCGCGGATCATCGGGGTCGTCGTCAACGACCTGACGAATAGCTTCTTCGCGGAACTGGCGGTCGGCGTCGATATAGTCGTTCAGTCGGCCGGATTCGTGCAGTTCCTGTCGAACACCAGTGAGAGCATCGATAGGCAGCGCGAGGTTGTCGCATCGATGCGGGAACATGGCATTTCTGGGCTCATCGTGTCGCCGGCGCGCGCCACCGATGCCGCAGACTTCAAGCCGCTTGTCGCCGCGGGGATTCCGGTGGTGGTCGTCGTGCGAAACCTGCCTGGCGCCAAAGTCTCTTCCGTCGTCTCCGACAACCAGGCTGGCATGATGTCCGCGGTCAAGCACCTGGCGGAGCTCGGTCACCAGCGCATCGCTTTTCTCGGCGGCTTCCCAGATACCGCCGTCTTCGACGACCGCCTTGCCGGTTACCGAAGCGGCATGGAGGCAGCCGGGCTCGTCTATCACCAAGACCTTGTCATCTCGTCCGCGCCTTCGCGAGCCGGCGGGGTAGAGGCGATCGGAAAAGCACTCGTTCTTGCCGACAAACCTACGGCAGCCGTCTGCTTCAACGATGCCGTCGCTTTCGGTGTTTGCGACGGATTGCGTGCGCGCCGTCTGGAGCCCGGCTCCGACTTCGCCGTCGTGGGCTTCGACGATGTCATCGAGGCTCAGGCGGCGGTTCCCGCGCTCACGACGGTCTCGGTCGATCCGCAGGGCATCGGGCGCCGCGGCGCGCAGCTGCTTCTGAAGCAGATCAATGCGGGCAAGGCCGAGGCGGAGACGGTGACCACAGCCGTGCGGCTGGTTGTTCGCGAGAGCTGCGGAGCCCGCAGGAGCGTAAAAATTGAAACAGGACTCTGAGTAGCGCTGATGAAGAAGCATCTTACCCCCACCGAAGCGGCCGCGCTGATCCCGGATGGCGCTGTTGTAACGGTGTCTTCCTCGAGCGGTCTCGGTTGCCCGGACCTCATGCTGAAGGCGATTGGCGAACGTTTCGATGCGACCGGCCATCCCCGGGATATTACGACCCTTCATCCTATCGCTGCCGGCGACATGAGCGGCATCAAGGGCGTCGATTACATCGCCAAGAAGGGTCTGCTCAAGCGCATCGTCGGTGGTTCCTATCCGTCCGGGCCGTCGTCGTCAGAGCCGCCGCTGATCTGGCAGATGATCACCAACAACGAAATCCCGGCCTACAACATTCCCTCGGGCATCCTCTTCGATATTCACCGCGAGGCCGCCGCGAAGCGGCCGGGCGTTCTGACCAAGATCGGCATCGACACATTCGTCGATCCAGAGCGGCAGGGTTGCGCGATGAACGGCCTGGCTTCAGAGCATCCGGTGGTCAAGCGCGTGCGCTTCGAGGGCGATGACTGGCTGTTCTTTCCCTCGATCGTCCCTGAGGTCGCCATCATCCGCGCTACCACCGCCGACGAGCGCGGCAACCTGACATACGAACATGAAGGCGCCTATCTCGGCGGCCTCGATCAGGCGCTGGCGGCGCGCAACAACGGCGGCATTGTCATCGCGCAGGTCAAACGGATCACCAAGGAGGGTTCGCTGAAGCCCCATGACGTCCGGGTGCCTGGAATGTTGGTCGATTATGTGGTCGTCGATCCGGAACAGAAGCAGACGACGCAGACGGGGTACGATCCGGCAATTTCCGGGGAGATCTTCCGCCCGCTCGATAGCTTCAGCGTTCCGGAATTCAATGTCCAAAAAGTCATCGCGCGTCGCGTCGCGCAGGAACTGCAAGCGGGAAGCTGCGTCAATCTCGGCTTCGGCATATCGGCCAACGTTCCGCGCATCCTGCTGGAGGAAGGGCTTCACGGCGCGGTCACCTGGGTCATCGAGCAGGGCGCCGTCGGTGGCGTGCCGCTACTCGACTTCGCCTTTGGCTGCGCCTCGAACGCCGACGCCTACATGCCGTCTCCCTATCAGTTCACCTATTTCCAGGGTGCAGGCTTCGATGCGTCGCTGCTCTCCTTCCTCGAGATCGGCAAAGACGGTTCGGTCAACGTCTCCAAGCTTTCCTTCCGGCCGCATGTAACGGCTGGCGCCGGAGGTTTCGTCGACATCACCGCGCGCGCGAAGAAGATCGTCTTCTCCGGCATGTTCAATGCCGGAGCGAAGCTTTCGGTCGCCGATGGAGCTCTTCTGATCGAGAAGGAAGGCAAGCTGAAGAAACTCGTGAACGAGGTCGAACACGTCACCTTCAGCGGCAGGCGCGCGATCGAGCAGGGGCAGGAGATCGCCTATGTCACCGAGCGGTGCGTGATGAAGCTGACGCCCGATGGCGTCGTCCTCACCGAGATCGCCCCAGGCGTCGATCTCCAGTCCCACATCCTCGATCAGTCGGAGTTTCCGCTGATCGTGGCGCCCGACCTGAAGGTCATGGACACGGCGCTCTTCGCGGAGGCAGCGATCGGCCTGTCGCTTCCAGAAAAAAAGGCACGGACGCTGGAGGGCAGCTTCCATGGCTAGCGGAACCGTCAGAATTGACGTCGATGGACACGTTGCGACGCTGACGATTTCTCGTCCGGAGAAGCTGAACGCGCTCGACCTGGACATGCTGAAAGCGCTGGCAGATGCAGCCGACGAGGTGGAGGCGAACGCCAACGTGCGCGCTGCAATTCTCACGGGCGAAGGAAAGGGCTTTTCCGCCGGCGGCGATATCAAGGCCTGGGGCGGAATGTTGCCTCAGGAGTTCGGTCATCTCTGGGTTCGCCACGGCCACCGTATTTTCGAAAGACTGGCGACGCTCCGGATGCCGCTGATCGCGGCTCTGAATGGCCATGCCCTCGGGGGAGGGCTTGAACTTGCAGGGGTCGCTGACATTCGCCTCGCAGAGGAACAGATTAAGATCGGTCTGCCGGAAACCGGCCTTGGAATGGTCCCGGGCTGGTCCGGGACCCAGCGTCTCGTGCGCCGGTTGGGGGCGCAGGCCGTCCGGCGCATGGCCCTGGGTGGCGAAATATTCACTGCCGAAGAGGCGCGTACGCTCGGCATCGTGGACGCAGTCGTTCCGACCGGGAAGGCGCTCGCTGCCGCCAGGGAATATGCTCAGCGGCTTGCCACCAGGGGGCCGGCTGCGACCGAGATCGCGAAGTTGATGATCGCATCGGCAAACGGCGAAGACAACGGAACCGCGGTCGAAGCCCTGGGCTCGATCCTCGCTGCGAAGACCGGCGATCTGAAGGAGGGCGTCGCATCGTTCAGCGAGAAGCGCCCGGCAACGTTCAAGGGAGAATGGTAATGACGGTTCTCGTCAACCCCACCGCGCTCAGCGACCACAAAGCGCGTGATTTCAAGATGCTCATCGATGGCAATTGGGAGGCAGGCCGCTCCGATCCGATCGAGCGCGTCGCGCCAAGCCATGGTGTCGTGGTCAGCCGATTTCCGACCGGCAGCAGAAAGGACGCCGAGCGTGCGATTTCCGCGGCACGCAAGGCGTTCGATCTCGGATCGTGGCCCCGGATGACCGCTGCCGAACGTTCCGCCATCCTGCTCAAGGCAGCCGATCTGATCGCGGCGCGCGCAGAGGAGCTGGCATTTCTCGATGCGATCGAGGCGGGAAAGCCGATTACGCAGGTGCGTGGAGAAATTGCAGGCTCCGTCGACATATGGCGCTACGCGGCGGCGCTTGCCCGTGACCTCCACGGAGAGAGCTACAACACGCTCGGCGATGGCACGCTCGGCGTGGTCCTGCGCGAAGCGATCGGCGTGGTGTCGATCATCACGCCTTGGAATTTTCCGTTCCTGATCGTCGGCCAGAAGCTGCCATTCGCCTTGGCCGCTGGCTGCACGACCGTCGTCAAGCCTTCGGAGCTGACCTCAGGGTCGACGCTGGTGCTGGGAGAAATCCTGCAGGAGGCAGGCATTCCGGATGGCGTCGTCAATATTGTCACCGGTACGGGACCTGAGGTCGGCGCGGTCATGACGTCCCATCCCGACGTTGACATGGTGTCCTTCACCGGCTCGACCGGCGTCGGAAAACTGACGATGTCGAATGCCGCACAGACGCTGAAAAAGGTCTCGTTGGAACTGGGTGGGAAAAACCCGCAGATCGTGTTCCCGAATGCCGATCTCGATGCCTTCATCGATGCCGCGGTTTTCGGCGCATATTTCAATGCCGGCGAGTGCTGCAATGCCGGTTCGCGGCTGATCCTTCACAAATCAATCGCTTCCGATGTCGTCGAGCGGATCGCCGAGTTGTCGAAGGCGGTGAAGGTCGGCGACCCGCTCGATCCTTCGACGCAGGTCGGCGCCATCATCACGCCGCAGCATCTGGAGAAGATATCAGGATACGTCGCCGTCGCGAGGGGCAGCGGCGCCCGGATCGCGCATGGCGGCGAGACGCTCGATCTCGGCATGGGGCAGTTCATGTCGCCGACGGTCCTCGAAGCAGTCACCCCCGATATGGCCGTGGCGCGCGAGGAAGTCTTTGGGCCGGTGCTTTCGGTCCTGACATTCGAGACATCTGCCGAAGCAATCAGGATTGCAAATTCCATCGACTATGGCCTGTCGGCCGGTGTCTGGAGCCGCGATTTCGACACGTGCCTGACGATCGGCCGGTCGGTGCGGGCGGGAACAGTCTGGATGAACACCTTCATGGACGGCGCCTCGGAACTTCCCTTTGGCGGTTACAAGCAAAGCGGCCTCGGCCGTGAGCTCGGCCGCCACGCGGTCGAAGATTACACCGAGACCAAGACGCTCAACATGCATATCGGCAAGCGCACCAATTGGTGGATGCCGCAGACGGAAAGGCCGGCTTAGCCGGCGGACGAACTACGCTCGAGGAGGGCGGGTGATTGGTGCGGGAATGGGTCCCGCATCTTCCAAACTGGAACTGGGAGGTTCTTCGATGAACAGGTTTTTGACCACGACCGCAATGATCGCATTGGCTCTGGCCGGCGCCAGCGTGTCCGCACGCGCCGCCGACGTCAAGGAAGTGCAGATGCTGCACTGGTGGACGTCGGGCGGCGAGGCAGCGGCGCTGAACGTTCTGAAGCAGGATCTTTCGAAGGAAGGGTATGCCTGGAAGGACGTGCCGGTTGCCGGCGGTGGCGGCGATGCGGCGATGACGGCGCTGAAGGCGATGGTGGCGGCGGGTACCTATCCGACGGCCTCGCAGATGCTGGGTTATACCGTGCTCGATTATGCCCAGGCCGGCGTCATGGGCGATCTGACGGAGACGGCGAAGAAGGAAGGCTGGGACAAGTCGGTTCCGGCGGCCCTGCAGAAGTTCTCGGTTTATGACGGCAAGTGGGTTGCAGCCCCCGTCAACGTCCATTCGGTCAACTGGCTGTGGATCAACAAGGCGGTGATGGACAAGATCGGCGGCACCCAGCCGAAGACCTTCGACGAACTGATCGCGCTGCTCGACAAGGCCAAGGCTGCTGGCGTCATCCCGCTGGCGCTTGGCGGCCAGAA